>JBDHBK010000008.1:0-26247 GCA_039592635.1 Gemmatimonadota bacterium | reverse complement strand
GGCTGGGGGCCGGCGAACCGTTCGTCATGCGAGTCGCGCGGGGGGATGACGAGCTTGAGTTCACGTGCGAGAAGCAGCTCGTCGAGGTGGTGGAAACACACGTCCTGCGGTTCGCCGCGGACGAGACGGCAGAACAGCTTGCCCTGCGCGACGCCTGGCTCAGGAATCTCCCTGTGACTCAGGCGGAAAGCCAGTAAGACGTTCACGGGTTCACACTGACACCCCCCTGCGGCGGGAACCAATGAGCCAATACGACGCCGATGTCATCGTGGTGGGTGCGGGCCTGGCCGGCCTCGCGTGTGCCCGGCCCCTGCAGCGCCTGGGCCTCCAGGTGCTCGTGCTGGAGGCGAGCGACGGTCCTGGCGGCCGCGCACGCACCGACCACGTCGACGGCTTCCTGCTGGACCGCGGCTTCCAGGTCTTGCTCACCGCCTACCCCGTGACTCGATCGGAGCTCGATTTCGGGAGACTCGATCTGAGACCGTTCGAACCCGGGGCCCTCGTGCGGATTGGTGGTGCCTTCCACCGCGTATCCGATCCCTTCCGTCGCCCGGGCGCGGCTCTCGCGACTCTCAAGGCCCCCATCGGCTCGCTGGGCGACAAGCGCCGCGTGGCGCAGCTCGCGCTCCGGGTGCGGCGCGGATCGCTGGCCGAGCTGTTCGAGCGGCCCGAGACGTCCACTCACTCGTACCTGGCCGAGCGGGGATTCACGGACCGGATGATCGATCGCTTCTTCAGGCCTTTCCTGGGCGGAGTTTTCCTCGATCCATCGCTCGAGACGTCGAGCCGCATGTTCGAATTCGTGTTCCGGATGTTCGGCGAGGCCGACGTGGCCGTGCCGGCCCGGGGTATGGGAGCGCTGAGCGAACAACTGGCTGCGGACCTTCCTCCCGGCTGCATTCGGCTGAACTCGGCCGTGGAGTCGGTGAGCAGCACGAGCGTGGAGCTGACGGGCGGCGGCGCCCTGTCGGCCCGAGCGGTGGTGCTTGCCACCGACGGCCCGACCGCGCGGCGACTGGCCAATCTGGAGGACGCCCCCGCCTACCGGCCGGCTCTCTGTATCTACTACGACGCGGCAGAGTCTCCCGTCGAGGAAGGAATCCTGATCCTCGACGGAGAGGGCAGGGGACCGGTCGTGAACTTCACCCCGATGAGCCGGGTGTCGTCCACCTACGCCCCTGCAGGCCGCGAGCTCCTGTCTGCGACGATCCTCGGCGACGCGATCGAACGACCGGAAGTGCGCGTGGAAGCCCGTTTGCAGCTTCGCGAGTGGTTCGGGCCCGTGGTGGACGAGTGGGAAGAGATCGCGGCCTATCGGATTCCCGTGGGGCTGCCCGACCAATCACCCCGGGCGGGGGGAGTTCAGGCTCGGCCTCTCTGCACCGAAGAGGGCGTGTTCGTCGCCGGGGATCACCGCCGCCATGGCTCGATCGAAGGGGCGATCGTGTCCGGTCTGGAGGTCGGTCGCGCGGTCAGCGGCAAGCTGGCCGCGGCCTGAGGCGGTCTAGCGAGGAGATCAGTCGCCGAGCACGATTACGCCGCAGGCGTCCCGGCCCCGCCCACGAGGCCGGCCAGCTCCTCGGCCATCCGAAGGCCACTCATGAACGCATCCTCCAGGCGGTCGCCGTGGGTCCAGTCACCCGCCACTCCCACGCGCCTGGCCGCGTCGAGCAGGTTCCCGTGCGTCCCGGGCTCCGCCGAGCGCGCGAACCGCCATCGGTGGGCAACGCACGTGGTGGGCTCGGCCGCTGGCGCACCGGTGATCTCGAGAAACCGCTGCGACATCTCGCGCGCGATCGGATCCGCATCGTCCCCCAGGCGATCCCGTGACCAGTCCGACGCCGCGTGCAGGGTCCAGCACTCCGGTCGCACGCCGCGCCCCGGCTTGGTCGACTCGTTTGCGACCCATGCGAGCACTTCATCCTCCACGAACGCCCCATCGAAGTCGAGCCCCAGCGGAGACTCGAAGGCGACCATCGTCGCCCAGCACGGGAGCATCTCGACGCTCTCACATGCCCGGGCCAGATCCGGCGAGGCGTTCTTGAGAAGATCTGCGGCCTGGGGCGCGGGGCACGCGACGATCACGCCGGCAAACGGACCGTAGCCGACGCCGTGCGGCCCGAGCAGGGTCCAGGATCCGTCGGACCCGAGAATCACACCGGTGATCAGCGTACCCGGCGTAACAGTCTTTTGGCCCCCGAGGCTGTGCGCGAGCATGCTCATCCCCGGAACGCCCACGAACCGCTCCGCTTCCTTGCCCGGGGCGCGCGTCCCGTCGGAGGCCAGCCGAACGACACGGGGCTCCCAGCGGGCGACGACGCCTCGCTGGATTAGCGGCGCCAAAGCCTTCTCGAGCGCGGGTTCACGCACCGTGAGATACTGAGCGCCGTGGTCGAACCCCAGGCGTCCGATCCTTCGCGTGGCGCTTCGCCCACCCAATCCGCGGCTCTTCTCCATCACTCGGACCGGCAGGCCGAGCTCTCGAAGGCGGGCTGCAGCGGACAGACCGGCGATCCCGGCCCCGATCACAGCTATGGCGGGCGCGGTGTTTGATGCCAAGGCTGACTCCGCTGTTACGGGTATGGGGACTTGGCTTCTTTTCACAATCTAGCAGATCATCAACGTCGACCGATGCGGGCCGGTGTCGAGACCGGCTTGTCGCTCGAATGTCTCCTGCACCGTGGGGCGTCGGCGGCCTTTCGTGGCAGAGCCTGCACTGTGTTGTCATTCCGGCTCCCCGAACCTCAGTATGTGATCTACTGCTTGTGACGGGCAAAGCCGGATTTCGGGAGAAAGACCATATGGAGAGACGCGCAGGAATGGCCCGCACCGGCGGAAACCCGAGCCTTCTGATGGCCCGGTTCCAGTGTCCGTAGCCGGGGACGGAGCGTTCCGCCGTGAACTGGACCGCTGCGGGAGCGATCCGTCCGGACGCAGATGGGTCTACGTCCCGTACGATCAGCTGACCGACGAGATCGGCCCGCTGTCGCGACTGGAGCCCGAGGATGCCGGAATCGTCCTCGTAGAGAGTGCCTGGAAGCCGGCCCAACGGCCCTATCACAAGCAGAAGCTCGCCCTGATCCTCGCCAACCAGAGACACTTCGCCCTCGAGCAGGCTGAGCGGGGCGTCGCCGTGCGATACCACGCGACCCGGGCGCCGTACTCGGAGGCGCTGCGGGAGGAGATCCGGGAGCTGGGGCCGCTGGCCGTGATGGAGCCGGCGGAGCGTGAGCTGCGAGCGAATCTGGCTCCCCTGGCGGGAGACGGCCTGCTCGACGTCGAGCCGCACGAAGGCTGGATCACCTCACCGGAGGACTTCGAGGCGAGCCAGAAACCACAGCCGCCGTGGCGCATGGACGCCTTCTACCGGCACGTGCGCCGCCGAACCGGGCTGTTGATGGACGACGGGAGTCCCGAGGGCGGAAAGTACAGCTTCGATGTGGAGAACCGCCGGCCCTGGCGAGGCGAGCCGGAGGCACCGGAGACGCCCGTCTTTCCGGTGGATGCGGTGAAGGCGGAGGTCGCAGAGTTCGTGGAATCGTGTTTCTCATCCCACCCCGGGTCATTGATTCCGGCCGCGCTGCCGGCGACCCAATCGGATGCCGAGACGCTGTGGGCGTGGGCTCTGCGTGAGTGTCTTCCGTGGTTCGGACCGTTCGAAGATGCCATGTCCCTGCAGGCGAGAGACCTGTTCCACACCCGGATCTCGTTCCTCGTCCACGTGCACCGGCTGCTACCCCGGCGGGTGGTGGCGGATGTGGCGGCTTCGGACGCCCCGCTTGCGAGCCGTGAGGGTTTCGTGCGGCAGGTTCTGGGATGGCGCGAGTTCATGCGTCACATCCACGTACGGACCGACGGCTTCCGCGACCTGCCTGGGTCGGATTCCGCGGATGAACGGGCCACGGACGCTCCGGCTGCCCCCTCCGCGCTCCAAGCGGCAGAGCCTCTACCCCCGGCATTCTGGGGAACGACGTCCGGGCTCCACTGCCTCGACGTGGTGGTCCGCTCGGTCCTCGAGACCGGCTACTCCCACCACATCACCCGCCTCATGGTGCTCTCGAACCTGGCGACACTGCTCGGCGTATCCCCTCGCGAGCTCACGGACTGGTTCTGGGTCATGTACACGGATGCGTTCGACTGGGTGGTCGAACCCAACGTCCTCGGTATGGGCACGTTCGGTGCTGGAGATCTGATGACCACCAAGCCCTACGTGTCGGGTTCTGCATACATCAATCGTATGAGCGACTACTGCTCGGGGTGCGCGTTCGATCCGCGCGCCGACTGCCCCATCACGCCTTTCTACTGGGCGTTCCTGGAGCGCAACGAGGACCGGCTGCAGGACAACCCGCGTATGCGCCTTCCGCTCGCGTCGATGCGAAAGCGGGGAGAAGAACAGCGACGACTCGACCGCATGGTGACAGAATGGGCGGCAGCCGAGCTTCGAGAGGGCCGGCCGTTGCAGCCCGCCGGCCGGCTGGTAGCGACGAGATCATGCCCTGGCGCCAAACCTTGAGGCCTTCGCCGCGAACGGCTTGGCGGGGCTGGATTCACAGGACAGTCCAGAGCACGCTGCCTTCATCGGTCGGACCCTGGATGAATCCCATCTGCAGCAACCCGTCGGCCAGGGATCCGCTTCGCAGGACTACCACCAGATCATTCGCCTTCAGCAGCATCCGCTTCCAGCGGTCATGACGATCCGCGAGCGCGGGGACGGCTCGCACGTACATCAGCTCCCGCTCTGGTTCGTTTAGGTTGAACTCGCGCTTTCGGTGTTCCGCATACACGGAGATCTCAATCTCCTCGGAATCTCTTTCGCGATACAGCGGAAGGACCTCGAACCCGATCGCCTCGGACCAGTCGTCTTCTCTGCGATAGTAGAACAGAGGATCCTCTCGTCGGAGATCCATATCCAGGATGTAGCCGTCGGACCATCGCTCGAGTGTCGCCATGTGGCCAGCCGTCAGAACTGTCGCAGTTGCGTCGGTATACCGTTCGATCCAAGGCCCGCAGCTTCGGAGATCCAGAACCACTGTCGCGATCGTTTTCTCATCGGGCACGGAATCCGACTTGACCCTCACTTGACCCCATAACGACACCCTCGGTGTAGCAACATTTGAGGTTCATCGAGCATCGGGGGCAGCGATCATGAACATCAATACCACGAGCGCGTTCACGCTTCTAGGGATTTGGGCACTTTTGCCCCCGGTCGTGATTCAGTCAAACGAGGATGGGAAGTGGTCTATCGAGGTCGGAGCTGGTGCTGGCCAATACGAGGTCGTCACGCGGAGTTGCGCGGGGGACGTGTTGTCGACTCGTCCCGTTGAGTTTGTCACCGGGGGGGCCGTCGTCGAGTATGAGGTGTCGAACGTGCGGTTCGACCTGTTCGGGGGAAGCACGTCGGTTCAGGGCGAATTGGACCGGGACGGGCTGTTCCTGGGTGGCCTGGTGGCATACGAAGGGACCGGGTTCGGGCTTGGTGCAGGCGTCGTCAGTCTGCCGAGCGGCACTGGGCCATCGATGTACCTGCGGGCGGGAAACCGCGATAGGGTCCATTTCCGCACGGATCTTCTGGCGCCTAGCCCGACTCCGGGTGTAACTGGCCTGTTCCGGGCTGGCCTTGGTTTCCCGATCGGGAGCACGCGAGCTCTTGCCGGCTTCTCCGCCTTTCGTGGCCTGGACCTCGATGAGGCTAGTGATTGGGGCGGTGTGTTCGCCGAGCTTGGAGTACCGCTCGGAGGAGTCCTGGAAGCGAGGCTCGCCGGAAGCGTGCACTTTCCCGAGGAGTACGCGGACTGGGCCGTCGGTATCGGCCTTCGAGTCAAACCACGCTAGCGTAGCGTCGCCGGTGTTCATAGCACCCGGCGTGGCAAGCGTGTCTGCAAGTCGAGCACGAGGCCAGGCCCCACCCTGAAGCTCAGCCTCCTGCTCGTTGTTTCCTGGGCCACCCTCAGTGCCGAGGCCATGGCCCAAGAGGTGGTGGAGGCATGGATACCCGCACAAGGCAAGGCTACTTGCGGATCGGGCCCGAGCCAGATCGGCGGATCCCGCGGGTCGAGACAGGATACTCGCTGCTCCTTCCGCGGGATGGCCACGTGGTGGGCGTCGTCGCCTTTCTCGATTCGCGTCGCAATCCGGATTCGGGAACGCCGGTTGAGGGCTCCTTCGATGCGGAGGCTCTGAAGCGTGGATTGGCCTTGCTCCACGTGCCTCCTTGATCGTCTCCAACACCTCGAGCAGCTGCGACAGCGGATAGTCGTCTCAGGCCCTAATCGCCCGGGCGACTCCCTTCCAATTCCTCCAGCGCGCCGCCTGCCTGGCTGGCAATGGACGATGCTCCGATCGAGTCTGCGACAAGGACCGCTGCTTCGAAGGCGATACGGGCGGCTGCGTGGTCACCGAGAAGCCGGTGATAGCGACCGAGCACCAGGTTGATGCGCGCTCGACCCGTCGGCGAGCGCAGCCGCTCGGCCACGGTGATGGCGTACAGGAGATGCGGCTCGGCTTCCTCCGCGCGTCCGACATCGACGAGCGCAGAGGCGAGGATGCTCGCCGCGAAGAGGCTGGCGTCTATTGCGCCCACCTGCCGACGAGCGCTCAGCGACTGCTCGAAATGTGGAATCGACCGGTGCGTGTCGCCCAACCGAAGCTCGACCAGACCCATGTGTCGCTCATACTCGCCTCGGAAGTAGAGCCGCTCACCCCCCGCTCGGTCCAACTCGAGGGACTCATCGAAAAGCCTGCGGGCTGTCTCGAGATCTCCGCTCTGGAGGTGAATCAGTCCGAGTCGGTGCACGCCCTCGGCTTCACCGTGACGGTCTCCAAGCGCCCGATACAGCTCAATAGCGGCCTGAGCGTGCGCGGTAGATCTCTCGTAGTCCCTGTTCGCCGCCCCCACGCGGTATTCCAGTTCCGCTCGCATCAACGCGATGGCGGCATTGAGCCGAAGCGCCGATCCGTCGGTCACCGCTGCGGCGGAGTCGACCTGCGCGAAGGCTTCGCGAACGGGCCGCGTATTCGTGTGAAGACCTATGCGATCGTGGATCCGCGCAAGCTCCAGCCTCAGGCCCACTTCAGCACTCACGCCCAGGGCGCCGCCGCGGAGTGCCTCCTCCGCCAGTCGCCGGGCCTCGTCGAGGTCTCCGCGCCAGCGCATTTCCCTCACGACGCCAGGCAACTCGCTCTCCTGCGCCATGCTTTCGGCAGGAAGGGCCAGACCCAGCATGAGCAGGCCGACGTTCCCGATCATTCGCTCGCCACGTCTCGTCACGGTCAAGAACTCAACCCCGGATGTTACGCGCTGGGCCTGACGCCTCAGGCTGCCGGCCCAGACCGGCCCGTTCGCATATGCCCCGGGCCAACGCCTGGAGCTCCTCTTTGGAGTGCCCCTCGAACCGGCGAGCGCATACAGCGCCATAGCCGCCACACAGGCGATCGCACGCGTGGCCACGCACCGCCTGGTCTGCCATCTCGAACAGGAGCGGACGAACGTCACGCAGTCGCCGATCGTATCGAAGTCTGGTCCATTCCATCGGCTTGGGCGAGCAGTGACTGCATGGCGTCAGCCACTTGCAGAATGAGTTGGTGCTCCTCACGCAAGCGGGACGTGGCGGTCTCGTTGCGGTTCATGGCTTCTCCAAATACGAGGTGCGGTCTTGCCGCACCCACTCCACGTTAGAGTCCTTCTGTGCTGCGATACGCGCGCCGTCCGGTCTGCCTGGCTTGAGGCTGTTCGCACAGGGGCCCGGCACCACCTGATGCGTCTGGATTCCCCTCGACACGCCCTGGGGCCGAGGGCGCCGGCGCCGGTCAGCGAAGATAGGCCTCGAACACGGCCTGCGCAGATCCGGCTTCGCGCAGCCGGAGGAGCCACGCGGTGGACTCCAGCCAGTCGTCGAACACGCGTTGCGCGGACGGCCCGCCCGACTCGACGAAGATTCGTACCAGGTCGTCGGTGCGTCCGCCCGTATCCGCGTGAGCCTGGAAGTGATGTCGTAACGCACGGTCGAACGACTCTTCCCCCAGGACGTGGTACAGCGCGGCAAACATCAGCCCGCCGACCGAATAGGAATAGTCGGTGAGCTGTTTCTCGCCGTATCGACGCATCGGAACTTGTCCGCAGGGACGGTCCTCCCCACACCGTTCCAGCAGGCGCTCTGCCGTGCGCTCCCAAGCGGCGGCCGCCCCGTCCCACCCGTCGAGCTCACGCGAGAGCCTCCGCTGCATGAAAGTCGCGAGGCCCTCGTTCCAACGCGGACTCGGAGCGTCGAGGTCGCTCACATTCCACAGGTGGGAAAGCTCGTGATACAGCTCCCACATCCGGGAGCGGTCCCTGAAGGCCCCACCCTCCTGAATGATGCCACCGGCAAGGTTCGCCTGAGAGCCCCAGCCATCCGGAATCTCCATGATGTTGAGTGCCAGCGGCCGGCGGAGCGGGCCGAAGATATCCTGATAGCTTCCTGCCGCCTGTAGTGACGCTTCGAGCAATCGGCTCGCACCCTCCTCATCCTCGGGAAAGTGGAAGACGCGCAGTCCGTCCGCCTGCGCGACGCGGTACGGGGCAATCGCGATGATCAGGTACGGTGCGGGCTCGCGGCTTCGGTAATGCCACGTCGCAAGCCCGTCGCCCGTGGTGCGTCCGAGAGGCTCGCCGCCCGTGGCCACCACGAGGTCCTCGGGCACGGTGACACGGACCTCGAATTCGAACGGCGCGCGTGGGAGGGCCCGGTTGATCCGAAGCGATGGAACACCCACGACCGGGAAGGCCAGAGCATCTTCCCGGAGGATCGTGAAGTCCCGGTTAATGTGATCCCTGACGTAGCTCATGCCGACCTCGGTGTAGCCGACCAGGTAGCCTTCGTATTGCACGGTTACCCGCAGCGAGTCTCCCTTCGGCAGTGGGGCAGCCAGATCGATTTCGACCACATTGACCTGGTACTTACCGATGTCCTCGAACGACGCGATGCCCTGGTTGAACGTCAGGTCCGGTCCTCCGACCACGCGCGCTCCGGTGACTTGCATCAGGCGGTTCAAAAGGAGCGGTACGCGCGACGTCGGCCCCGCGGCGGAGTTTTCTACGGTCAGGGTTGCCGTTCCGCGGATCCGCTCGGTCTCGTAGTCGACGCGGACGTCCAGCTCCAGCCGGGTAACCCGCGGAAGCTCGGGTTCGGACGGCACGGTCTGGCCGACCGCGGAAGTCACGGTCAGAACGATCGGGATCAGGAAACTCAATACCGCCCATGCCTCGCGCAATCGACTGTCCACCCGATGCCTTTCGTCGCCCGCAGCCATGGTTGCTCCACGCTACCTGCTTGCGTGTTGGTACGAGTGTCTGATGTTGCGACAGGACCGGGACTTCCGCAACTCGAAAGGTCCCGATGCGATACTACCCGCCACTCGGTGTGAGAGCTCTTGCGTCCGACAGGGGATCATTGGCAGGCTGAGCCTTCCCAATGTCTCGCCTCCGGATATGCTGGTGTGAGATTGGTTCGGACCCCAGTGGCTCGAAAGCGGCCGGAAAGAGACAGACATTCTGCACCCGGACAACCAAAGTCGTTCGGCTCCTGTCTGACGTGTCGAGCCCTCGTTACCGGATCGGTGATGCGTGAATTGTGTTCCCAACTGAGAGACAAAGCATGCCGGCAAATAGCTTCCGCAGACCTCGGATCAGGTACGGGGGTCGAGCAGCCGTTCTCCTTCTCGCCCTTCCCGCAGCCTGCGGGGACGGTCCACCCACAGAGCAAACCATCGTTTCCGACGCCGCTGGAATCCGGGTGGTCAGCAACCTGGGAGCCGATACGCCTCTGGAATGGACGTTCACACCGACGCTGACGCTCGGGGGCGAGGAGAACGGACCGGAGTCGTTCTATTCGGTGAGTGAGAGGACGGTAGGGGTCGATGCCGATGGCCGGATCTACGTGCTCGACGCGGATGGCCACAGGCTGGTCGTGTTCGCCGACGATGGCTCCCACCTTCGGACGCTCGGCCGAGAGGGAAAGGGCCCGGGAGAGATATCCTGGCCGTTTGGACTCACGGTGAAGCCGGACGGCACCGCGCTGATCGACGATGTCGGCCGCGGGTCGGTGCACGGATACGATTCCGAGGGAATGCCGCTGGATGCCGTCGAGGAACTCGTGCCCAACAACCGTCGAGTCTGGGGCACGGAAGGATATTATTCGGCCCTTTCCACGATCGAGGAAGAGCACATGCTGTACCGGTTCTTCCGCGTGGTCGGTGCGGACACGACAGAGCTGGCGCGGCACACATCGCCGGCCACCGGCGTGGTCGAGTTCGAGAGCTGCGGCATGTCGCTCTCTGGGATGTCATTGCTCTTCGCCTCGAACATCGTCTGGGACGCCTGGCGCGGCCGGGCAGCCGCGATCGTCGGTGCGGCGTATCAGATCGAGACGTTCGACGACGGCGCTCATGTCGCGAGCTACCGACGTGCGATCGAGCCGAGAAGGACGACACGGGAGCTGGCCGTTCGCGAGGTTGGCGATGGGATGCGCATGGTGAGCGCGGCTGGCATTCGCGAGTGTTCCGCCGACGAGGTCGTTGAGAAACGTGGCTTCGCCGAATTCGTCCCGGCGATCCGGGCCGTCCGGGTCGGACCGGATGGTAGAATATGGATCAGCCGTGGGGGCCCGCGCTCGGAGCCCACCCCGACCGACGTTCTGGCTGCCGATGGCACGTACATCGGAACTCTGCCTGCCGACGCTCCCTTTCCCATGGGCTTTCTTCCCGATGGAAGGGTACTCGCATCCGAGCGGGACGAATTGGATGTGGTGCGGCTCGTGATCTATCGAATTGACATCAAGCCCCCGCAAGGTATACGGGCCTGAGACGAACGACCTGGTGCTCCAGCTCCGGAAACGGGGAATCGACCGCGTGATCCTGGCGGGCATGTCGGCCGACCTGTTCACCGAGGCACACATGCGTGAGCTGCCTGAACAGGGCTTTGAGGTCGCAGTGGTCAAGGACGCCACGGCTGCCGCAGTATCGCCCGACCTGGACGGTTACGCCTCTGCCGTAGCGAACTTCCGGTTCATGGCGAATGCGGTCTGGACCACTGAGGAAGCCGTGTCACACATGTCAATGTAGTCGAGCATGGCCCGATGGGTGCTTCGGGGGGTGGTCGGATCCCCGCCCGAAGCACCCAAATGGCAGGCCTTCGTGCATCTGGGCGTCTCCATGAGATGCCGCTCCCAATGGCGCGGCTAGCTCGCGACCTTGTAGATCTCCCGTCGCCCCTCGACGATCAGGTCGTGATAGCCCGAGAAGGCCTCCTTGGCAGCATCCCAACCGAATACCTGTGACTCCAGCTCCTGGGCTGCCTCGATGCCTTCGAACTCCCGCTGCACCACCAGCGTCCAGAACGGAGCGCCCGTGTAGTCCGTGTAGAGGCTGAAGGGCTCGATCCCGTGATCCAACATGAGCGCGTTGACGGCCCTGAACTTGTCCGCCAGCTCACGAACCTTGCCGGGCTTGCACTGGATGACTTCACGGATCATGTACATGATTCCATCCTTTACCTCGGGTTCAATGCTTGGGGCAGGCTCGGCGGCACGAGGTTGAGACCACTCCGTGAAGAGACTGTCCCGTACCTGGGCACGCCGTCTTCTGCACTATGTGGACACACCAGCCGGCGCGACTATTCCCTCTTCGCAGCCGGGATCATCAGATGCTCGTACGCTGTCCCCTTCCACATGACGTACGGCGCACCATGTCCAGGATCGTCCCGGAGGCCTTCCAGTTGGTCGATGTCTGGTACAAGCACCATAATGTGGGGACCGATGTCCTCTACCCACTCATTGTCCGGGGTCGGCCCTGCTGCGAACGGATCCGTGTTGCTGGTAGGCCAATCGCCCTGGAGCATGTAGGCGAACGACATCTTCTCGACCTTCGGCGGAGGCCGCCGGTTCATGACGGCGTCGATAAACGCCAACCACGTCTCATCCGCGCACATCGGCGAGTTCCCTGGGACGTCCGGATCATCCGGGATGCACGTGTACCCGTTCGTACCCTCGCGGACCATGTTGCCCTGCAGGTCGACGACGGTCGCATCGGTCACGAGTTCCGCCGGGCCCGCACTCAAGGCGTTCTTGATCATGGCTTCGGTCTTGTGTGCCGGGTACTCCTCTTCCTGGGCGTCGAGCGCCGCCGGTGCGAGCGCGATGGCGAGGAATCCAGCGAGGCGGAGGTTCAGGCGGGACATGGCACCCTCCCTTCAATCCATGGCACTTGGTCCCAGAGGTTCACAGCTAGGAAGGACAATCGCGGACGTTATGTCAAGATGGGGTGGTGTCGGCCGATTGCGCGTCCGCTCTGCCGAACACACCAGAGGGCACTGCAGATGCGGCTCGGGTCCTGCCACCGCCTCCGCCAGGATCACGCCACCGGCGGAAGGATCGAGAAGTGAACGCGAACGGTCACACAGGCGAGGGCGCAGGCTCCCGCCACTCCTTCCTGCAAAGAGGGGCGCGCCAGCAAGGCCCCTTAGTTTCGGCTGCCGGATTCCCGAGCCCCAGTGACTTCTTCCCACTGCCGCGCGAGTGTCCCTGGACCAAAACGGGTCCGGCGGCAGGAAAGAGCTTACGCTCAGCCCGCCAGGAGCGTCTCCAGCGCCGCCCGGGCCTCGTCGTCCTGCGGAAGGTCGGGCTCGGCCTCTTCCCACGCCTGTAAAAAGCGGACGTACGCCGCGCGAGCGCGCACCGGTTGGCCGTTCTGCTCGTACAATTGTCCCAGTCGGTAGTTGACGTGGGAATCCCGGAACGTGTAACGCAGCGATTCGAGATACCGAATCGTCTCTTCCACGTTGCCCTCGGCCTCGTAGAGCTCGGCCAGCCAGACCCGAATCCAGTAGTCGGCAACCCCACCCGTTCCCTGCAGCTGCTCGAGTTGTTCGATCGCCGCTGCCCGGTCCGCCGTCGAGACCGAGTAGGCACGGATGGCGTCGTCGAGCAGATCGATCTGCCACTGGTAGCGATCCGCTCCCACGCGGCGCTGCTCCTCCTTGAGCCTCGGAAGCTGCACGGCAACGAGACTGTCGAGGCTCTCGCGTTCCCCGGAGCGCACGAAAGCTTCGCCCAGCGCGGCGGCACAGTGAATCGCTCCAGATCCGAGTTGCAGACCGCAGCCGTCCCACGGGTGGCCGGCGAAGGCCCCGCTCGGCATGGAGCGGAACATGGTGTTGAGGATCCCGGCCTCGATCCACGGATACGTCTCGCCCTCGACGGCCGAGGGCTGCCCGGCCATGAAATGCAGCCAGACTTTTAAATCTCCCGCCGGATCGCGCCGGCGGCTGAGTTCATCGAACACCGCCATCATCGCGACGGGGCGGCCCGAGGTCTGCCACATGTCGGGGTAGATGTCGCGGAGCACGGCATCATCCACCGTGTCCAGGGCCGCCGTCGCGCGGGCCTGGGCAATCGAATCTCCGAGGATCAGGTCACGGGAGAGCAAGAGCGCCGGGGTTCGACGAGCCTGGAGGGGTTCGAGCGCCTCGAGCAGCTGCTCCACGCGCACCGTGTCACGCTCGATGATGGCCATCTCCACGGCGTGCAGGTAGTACGGGGCAAACGAGGGATCGAGCTCGATCGCCCGATCGAACGCACGCCGCGCATCCTCCATCTCGAGGAGGAGGTTCCCTCCGTAGTGGGTGTAGAACTCGCCGAGGAGAAACCACGCCTCGGGGTCGTCCGGGTACTTCCTTGTCGCGGCGCGAAGCGGTCCGACACCCTCCAGGTCCCCGGCGAGCACGGCAGCGTTGGCCTGCACAAGGGTGCGTTCGCGGGCCGGAAGGCGTTCCATGTGGGCCAGGGCGTAGTCGAAGTGTTCGGCCGCCTTGTCGCTGGCGATGTTCTCGATCCAGCCGTAAGCGTCCGCGACCCGGGCGTGCGCCAGGGACATCTCGGGATCCAGCTCCAGTGCCTCTTCGTACGCCTCGATCGCCCTCTCGAACCGCGCGTTGCGATACAGGGCCTCGGCCCTGAGGTAGGCGCGAAGCGCCGGGAGAGAGGCGGTGACGATGGCTTGCGTCTGCCTAATGCTCAGACCCTGGGCGCCCGCGCTGCGCATCAGGGCCTGCATGACTTCCACGCCGAGCTCGTCCACCATGACGAGCACGCTGTCCGCGGGCCCCTCGACCTGACTGGCGCCGATTTCCCGGCCGGTCTCGACGTCGTAGATGTCTGCTGCGAGTCGCACGTTGACGCCGAGCGCCACCGCGCTCCCGGTCATCACGTATTTGGCGCCCGAACGACGGGCTACGTCCCGGGCCGTGGCCAGGTCGGCCTCGCCGTCCTCCGACACGGCGTCCTTCCAGCGAGCCATGACCGTGCGGCTGCTGATGGTCCGGTAGCCGCCCACGTCGTCCAGGCTGGCCGTGAACACGTCCATCATTCCTTCGCGCCAGACCTCGAGGCCCTCCCCGCGAACCGTGAACGGGACGATCGCGATGCCCTCACCGGCCTCGGTCGCAACGGCCTCCGCGGGCGCGAAGCTCTCGCCCCGGTCCTTGATGACGACGTAGAGCCCGGCGAAGCCGAAGAGAAGAGAGAACGCCAGCACTCCGCCGAGAATCGAGTTCCGCCACGTGAACAGGAAGAACGGCTTCGCTCCCGGGTCCGTGGCAACCCCCTCGGGCTGGGCCGGCTCCGGGGACTCGGTTGACTCCGGCTCAGCGCGCCGATTCTGGATGAACGCCGTCGCGAGAACGACCGGCAGGCCGATGACCAGCAGGAGGACGGCGAACGGGAAGACCCAGGCCGGCAACCCCATGTTCTGGGCCAGCACGTCGGCCACCTGGAGTACCACCCACCCCGCTACGAGGTAGATCCCCAGCACCTGCCATAGGGATCGGAGGTGGCCTTCCCGGATGAGTCTCTTCATTGCGGTCCGCTCGCTGCTTTGATTGCCCGGCCGTACTGCCCTGACGAGCGCTGAAGTTGGAGCCGTCGGGGGTCGAGAGCAACCGTGCGACGGCCCGAGACGGTCGTTTGACGGTCGGCGAACGACGGCCGCCGTCCGTGACGCATCGTGGAGAGCTTCGTGTGATTCATGGAGTGGATGCCGCGGGGGAATCAGCACTGGAGCACGATCACACCGCTGGAGACCCCGCTTCGCCCAACAAGCCGGCCAGCTCCTCGGCCACCTGCAGGCCGCTTATGAAGGCTCTTTCCAGGCGATCGCCGCGGGTCCAGTCTCCCGCGACTCCCACCCGCCCGACCGGGTCGAGCAGGCTGCCACGCCTGACGGGATCGGCTGAGCGGGCGAACCTCCCATCCACTCGATCTTGGCGTATCCCCCCGGCCGCCAATACTTTGTTCCAGCCCGTGACCCCCTCGCGGCCCTGCTACCCGGTTCCACCGGCAATCTTCCCGGAGGCCAGGAATGAAACGCGCACTCGTCATGCAGACCCACCTGCTTCTACCCACCCTCGCGGTCTTCTTCGCGACCAGCGTTGCCACGGCCCAGGAAGTCGTGCAGGCAGCGAATCGGTGGCAGACTCCAGCCGCAGACATCATGGAGGTGCTCCATGCGCCGCAGCTTCCCCAAGCATGGACGGCACCCACGGGCGAGTACCTGCTTCTCGCGGACCCCGTGCTCTATCCCACGCTGGCGGAGCTGGCCGCGCCGATGCACAAGCTGGCCGGGATGCGTGTGAACCCCTCCACCAACGACTGGCATGGCCGCCACGGAGGCACCTCTCCGCGCCTGGTTCGCGTCGAGGACGGAGCCACGACTCCGCTGGCTCTGCCCGCAGACGTCGAGGTGCACTCTGTCGCGTGGACCGTGGACGGTCAGCGCTTCGCGCTCACCGTCGGAGGCGCCGGCCACCGAACGCTGTGGGTCGGCTCGGTCGGCGGCGAGGTCACCAGAATCGAGGGTCTGGAGCTCAACCCGCTGATGGGCAGCGCGGCCACCTGGCTTCCCGACCAGGAGCGTCTGCTCGTACGCAGCATACCCGAGCGGGGTCCTGCCCCGGGGGCGCCGGTCATACCGGCGGGCCCGGAGATCGCCGAGGCCACCGGGGCCACGGCGCGCTCCACCTACGAGGCGCGCAACCTCCTCGAGACGGCCTACGACGATGCCCTGTTCGACTACTTCACGACGTCCGAGCTGGTGATCCTGGATCCGGCTACGGGTGAGTTCGAGGTCATGGGCGAGCCCGCTCCGTACACGACCGCCTCCTTCTCACCGGACGGTCAATACCTACTCATCGGGCGTCTGGTCGGGCCCTGGTCTCACGAGGTGGCCTGGTGGCGCTTCGCGAGCGAGATCGAGGTATGGGACGATGAAGGTGAGCGGGTAGCGACCGTCGCCTCCCTGCCGGTGGCGGACGAGGTACCGATCCACGGTGTTCCGCTCGGGCCACGTTCGGTTTCCTGGCGCCCCACCGCACCCCACGCGCTCTTCTGGGTGGAGGCGCTCGACGGTGGGAACCCCGTGGCCGAGGTTCCCCATCGCGATCGCCTCATGCGGCTGGACGCTCCCTTCAGCGCAGAACCCGAGGAGGTCTTCCGGGCCGAGCACCGGATCCAGTCGGCCAGCACTTGGGGCGCCGAGAGCGGCACGCTCATGCTCACGCAGCGCGAGCGCATGCGCCGCTGGCGTTACGTCTGGCTCCTGGACGTGGACGAGGGCACGTCGCGCCTCTGGTTCGATCTCGACGAAGGCGACCGCTACGGGAATCCGGGCTACCCCGTCTACCGCCCGCTGCCCAACGGTCGCTGGGTGATGCACCAGGAGGGAGGCGCGGTCTTCTTCAGCGGAAGCGGGGCCACGGAGCAGGGGGACCGGCCTTTCCTGGACCTGCGTGACCTGGAATCCGGTGAGACGGAGCGCCTGTTCCGAAGCGAGCCGGATCGCTACGAGTACTTCGTGGCGTTCGCGGGCGAGGAGGGCCACTTCGTGATGAGTTCCGAGTCCGCCTCGGATGTTCCCAACTACTACCTGGCCACGCTCGGCACCCCGATCGAGGCCGCAGAGGGAGAGGCCACGCGGGCGATGACTCGCCTGCCGATCACGAGTTTCGAAGATCCAACGCCCCAGTTGCGCGAGATCGAGAAGCGCCTGGTGCGCTACGAGCGCGCGGACGGCGTGCCCCTGAGCTTCGAGCTGATGCTGCCCCCCGGCTACGAGGAGGGTACGGCGCTTCCCACCGTGCTCTATGCCTATCCCCTGGAGTACTCGGGGATGGCCACCGCCGGACAGGTGAGAGGGTCGACCCAGCGCTTCATGCGCCTGTACGGCGCATCCCACCTGTACTTCCTGCTCCGCGGCTACGCCGTGCTCGATCAAACCGCCATGCCCATGCTGGGTGATCCCGAGACCACCTACGACACTTTCGTCCCACAGCTGGTGGCGGACGCGGAGGCGGCCGTGGCGAAGGCCGTCGAGATGGGGGTGGCCGATCCCGCACGGATCGGCATCATCGGCCACAGCCACGGGGGGCTCATGGTGGCGAACCTGCTGGCACACACCGACCTGTTCCGGGCGGGCATCGCGCGCAGCGGCTCGTACAACAAGACCGTTCAGCCCTTCGGCTACCAGTCCGAGCGTCGCTCCCTGTTCGAGGCGAGGGATGCCTACATCCAGGCATCGCCCACCTTCTTCGCCGACCAGGTCAACGAACCGGTCCTGGTGATCCACGGTGCAGATGACTCGAACCCGGGGACTCTCACGCCCCAGTCCAAGGTGTTCTTCGAGGCGGTGCGCGGATCGGGCGGAACGGCCCGGCTGGTGCTGCTGCCGTTCGAAGACCATGGCTATCGGGCCCGCGAGAGCATAGAGCACGTGCTGTGGGAGCAGCTTCGGTGGTTCGACATGTACCTGATGGGCGCTGAACAATAGTCGTCGCGCACAGGTACGCCCTGATCGTAGGCGCCGGGCTCGCCTGGCTCTGCCTTGACGCGCCCGCGCACCTGCGGGCCCAGGCCGCGGATTCAGCGAGAGTCACCGGTGGGGTCTACGTAGATGCTGCATACCTGCTGAGCGACAACCAGCCGGAGAATCATGTCTGGCGGACCAAGAGCACGACGCCGATCATCGGTCGAATGGAGCTCAACAACGCCACGCTGTGGGCCGCGAAACGGTCGACCAGCGAATCACGCTGGGGGTTCCACCTGGGTGCGCAGGCGGGCGAGGACGTCGACAACCTTGAGTCGACGGAGGCTGGCGGGTCAGCTGACGTGCTGAAGCACCTGTACTACACCAACGTCACCTTCCTGGCGCCCACCGGGGATCGCGAGCTCTTACTCACCGGTGGTCTCATTCCGGGGCATATCGGGTACGAGAACTTCACCGCCGTCACCAACCCTGCCTATACGCGCGTCTACGGGGTCGATTACGTTCCGTACTTCCACTGGGGCGTCAGCGCCGAGTATCCGGTTGCGGCCGCCTTCCGCGGCAAGTTGCTCGTGGTGAACGGGTGGGACTACCTCGCGTCCCCTAACAGCCTTCCGAGCTACGGCGTGCAGCTACAACAGGAGTTCGACGACGAGTCGTGGCTGCGCGGTAACTTCTACTACGGCCCGGAACAGGAAGATACGGCTCTCGAGTTCTGGCGATTCGCCACGGAAGCGGTGGGCCAGTGGCGGATCGGCGAGCTCGTGCTGATCGGCAATCTCGGGTGGGGCACTGAGAAGCAAGCGACGCTGGAGGGATACCCGCGCTACGAATGGGCGTGGGCAGCCCTATGGGTGAATTGGCAACCGGAAGACCGGCCGTGGTCCGCCGGGCTGCGCCCCGAGGTCTTCCGCGATGAATACGGCCTCCAGTCCGGCGCGCGTCAGACGATCGGTGCGGTCACCGCGACGCTTCAGTATCGACTGCAGCCGCTCAAGCTGAACGTGTTCGCCGTGCGCGCAGAGTACCGGTTTGACCGCTCCACTGGAGTGGAGGGCGGTTTCTACAAGGGCGAGGACAACCTGCTGGTGCCCAATCAGCACCTCTTCATCCTCGCCGCAAACTGGCACTTCGGGCTTCGCAACAGGCGCGGCCGCTACCTGTGAGCGGCCACTGCAAGGAAGTGGGACGCCCGGTCGAGACGATCGCCCGGATCGGTGAGGGAAGGGGCGCTAGGGTGTGTCGTACCGGAGCCGGAGTAGGGTCGTGCGTCCGAGGTTAGGTGCACCCGGGAAGGCGCTGTAGCCGGTATCGAGCACGTTCTGGACGCCGAGCTGGACCCATAGGCCGGGGTGCCGGAACCGGTACCCCAGCGTGAAGTCCATAACGCCCCGGTCCTCTACATTCCCGACATAGACACCCGAGCTCGCTGGGAAGCCCCTGATCCCACGAGCTCGCACGGTACCATGGAATCCACCGGCGGGATCCCGGTACGATACCGCCAGCGCACCCTTCAGTTTGGGTGCGTTCAGCGGCACGACCTCAGCGTCCGGGCCGTCTCCCGTCACGAACGTGTCGTCGCTCACCCACGACGCCGAGCCTTCCAGGCTCCAGCGCTCGCTCAGGTACCAGGCGAGCGACAGGTCCACTCCGAGCAGTTCGAACGAACCGAGATTCCGGTCCGCCAGGACGATCGGCGCCAGGGTACCGCCGGCCTGCTCCGGCGCCACGACGCCGAGCGGGACCTGGGCCATCGCTCTCGAGGCCTCGGCGGCGGCCGCCCGCGCCGACTCGTCGTCCGGGAAGTCGGTTCCGACGCGGGCCAGGAACTCCTCCTCCAGGTAGGCGTTCAGCGATGTCCTTTCGAGGAACACGTTGGGAGAGATCACGCGCAGGGCCGAGATGCGGTTGCTGACGTGACTGTACCAGCCACTGGCTCCGACCCTGAGCCTCTCGTCCACCAGCCCCTTGTAGCCGAATTCGAGCGTGTTCGTGATTCCGGCCTCGAGCGGCGGCAGGTCGCGGAGTCCTTCGAGCCCCCCGGGAAGCGGCACGAAGGGCGGCTCACCCTCCGCGGCATCGGGATTTGCCGAGCGCGCCAGCACCAAGACGTCCGAGTCGTCGGGGGGCGTCAGCTCGGTGAGAAGTTGGGCGAGGTCCGGGTCGAGCGCGCCGCCCGCGGCTAGAAGTTGGGCTGCCACGACGCCCTCGCTCCACAGGACGGGCGCCGAGCTCTCGCGATACTCCCGTGTCTCGCCGATCTGCGGTATGAAAGGCGACAGGTGCATGGGCACGCCATCGGATCGCCGAAACGTGAATCCCGTGTCGCCTCCGCCCTGGGCCCGGATGTCGTAGCGGAAAGGTCCACCGAGCGGCAAGGTGCCTCCGGAGAGATCGAGGAACAGCGAGATCGTGTTGGGGGTCGAGAAGGCGCGGTTGAAGGTCAGTCGCAGGCTGTGGCCCGGCTGGGGCCGGTACACGAGAGCGGCGCGCGGAGAGAACACGGGATCGCTGAGACGCGAGTTCTTGTCCACGCGAGCGGCCAGTACCATGTCGACCTGTCGGATCAGTGACGACTCCCACTGGATGTATCCACCCAGCTCATTGACGTCGTCGTCATCTTCGTTGCGACCGTTGATCGTGGAGTCCGTGACAGGGACGGTGCGCAGGAAGTCGAGCCCGTATATCAGCCGGTTGCGATCGCCGATCCGCGACACGTGCTGAACCTGCGCGACGAGAAGCCGGGAATTGTCGACCAGTGTGTTTCCCGAGCGAAGCAGATAGGAGTCGTCGTTGCGGTTGCGGTTCACGAACACCTGGGCGAACAGGTCCCGCCACTGAAGCCGGGCCTGGGCGTAGTCGTAAGCCCAGTTCACGATCTGTCCAGCGCCGAGTCCCGTCAGGTCGACGCTGTTCACCGCGGTTGCGCGTCCTCCGGCCAGAACGAGGCTGGTGTGCCGGCTCGGGCGCCAGTCCAGGCGGGCATCGAGCGACCAGCGCTCGAGGTCCTCGTCGCGTCCCCCCGCGACGTTCCGTACGCGTTGCTCCAGTTCGGCCCGGTCGGCCGGGTCGGTCGGGTCGGTCGGCTCGAGTCCGTCCGCGAAGTTCAGACAGTTCGGATCGGTGATCTGGAGACCACCTTCGAGGCAGGCCCGTGCCGTGTCCTGCTGCTGCACTTCCACTGCGTCTCGATACCGGTAGTCCGTAGCGGCGAAGTACTGTCCCGACACCTTGAATCCCAGCGCCTCACTGGCCCGGTATCCGACCCGACCTTCGAGGTGCGCGATCGGCTCGCTGCTTGAGTCCAGGCCCTGTTCCGGGACGCCGGCTTGCTGACGGATTCCGCTCGTCACGGAAACGCTGATCCCCGGGTCGTCGATGGGTGACCGGGTGAACGAGTGAATGACTCCCTGCTCGACGTTCGGGCCGTACAGGGCCGAAGCGGGCCCCAGCACCACGTCCGTCCGATCGAGATCGAGACTCGTGACCGGATTGAAATACGAGAGGTTGGCCCGCAGAGAAGGGAGCCGCGCGATGCGATTGTCCGTGAGTGTCAGGGTTGCGCCCGAGAACACGTTGTTGAATCCACGGACGACGACGTAGCTCCCCTGCAGGCCCGTCTGCATGAAGTCGACGGCTGCCTCGGTTCGCACGTGCTCCACGGTCGTGAGCGCCGGCTGTTCCTGAATATCGGCCAGGCCGACGATCTCGACGGCGGCCGGCGCGTCCAGGACCTTCTCTCCCGTCCGGGATACCGACACCGTCAGAGGATTCAGCCGGTACGGTCTCTCGACCATCGTGATCCGGGCATGGATCACGATGCCGCCGACCACCGTGATCCGCGGAGAGGGAAGTACCTCCCAGCCGGGCAGCGAGGCCTGGATGGCGTATGCTCCGGGCGAAAGTCCGTCGATTCTGAACGTTCCCCCGGGTCCCGTCACAACCGAACGGACCGCCTCGCCTCCGGGATGTGTCAGCGTCAACAGGACGGTGGCGAGCGGCTCGCCGCTCGTGGAGTCGGAGACCGTGCCCGCGACACTCCCGGTGTCCTGAGCGGGAAGGGACGACGGAACCAGCAAAACCGTGCCGAAGAGCACGATCCGACCGGCCAGTCGCCTGAGACTATGCGCACCCATAGAGTCCTCGCAGCGAGGAAGCTGAGTGGTCCGGAACCTCTGTGGGGCGCACTTACAATGTAAGAGACACTAGTCGTGTGCGCCCGCCGCGCCTCGACAGCTAGTCCAGTACCAGAACGCCGCACGCATCGCGAGCGCCTCCCGCGCAGCCCGGCTTCAGTTCGCTTTCGTCATCGCAGTACGTATCGGCGTTCGTGTGGATGATCAGTGCACTGCCAGCCTCGTCGAACACGCTCAGGCGTTCCGGCGAGAGGGTGAAGCGGCTGGAGGTCGTACGGAGCTTCCCGACGCCGCTCGTGATCTCGCGGTTCAAGAGATCCCCGCCGTGGAAAGGGTGGTTGAAGTCGGGGGCGTCCGGAGTGCTCTTCCCGAACGGCCCCGGGTCGTGATGGCCGCGGGCGGCCCCACACGGCTCGCACACTCCGGTCTCGTGGATGTGAACAGCATGCTGGCCATCGGTCAAGCCTCTCACCTCGATGGCGATGTCGACGAGCTTGATACCTTCTTCGGAGGCACGCTCGCGCAACGTGGCCGTACCCCGGATCTGCTGATCGCCGAACGAGTTGATCACAGCCGTCGCCGCGAGGCGCATCGATCCGACGGATGTCACGAAGCCGTATCCCCGAATTCCTCGCGCAGGCTCTCCGTGTCCCAGCCGGCGTCGCGCTCCTCGCCGGGACCCTCCACCTCGGACAGCAGAAGCTCCTCCAGGGACTGGATGCGCTCCCGGGCCTCCGAGAAGTAGGCCTTGCGATCGTGTCGCATCTTCCCGAGGTCGCGCACCGATTCCTCGTCGTGGCGCCGGAACATCAGGGACGCCCGGTGCCCGGTGTAGGCGCGCCGGCCCAGTAGCCGGAGTACGTCCACGCCGGTTCGAAGCGATGTGTCCAGGGTTTCGCGGTACACGTGCTCCACCCCGCGGTCCAGCAGCTCGTAGGCCTCCGGCCTGCCGGCCGCACGGGCGAGGATCGTGAGGTGCGGGAAGTGCTTCTGCACGGTCTCGACGATCGCCAGGGTCCTCTCGTGGTCTTCGAAGGCGACCACCAGCAGGTGGGCCTTCTCCGCGCCGGCCGCCTGCAGCAGGTCCTTCCGGGAAGCGTCCCCGTAGTACACCTGCAGTCCGAGCTTCCGGAGGAGTTCCACCCGATCCGAGTCGTACTCCAGCACGGTCGGCTGGATGCCGTTGGCCCGCAGAAACCGTCCCACGATGCTTCCGAACCGGCCGAAGCCCGCGATGATCACGGCACTGTCGGTCTGGATTTCATCGGGCTCCCGCTCAGATCGCTCCCGCGTGCCGAACCGCGGCTGAACGAGCTTCTCGTTCAGCAGCATGAGCACGGGGGTGAGGGCCATGGTGACCGCGACCGCGGCGATGAGCGGGGCCGTGATCTCCTCCGGGATTACGCGGTTCTGCGTGGCGAAGGAGAACAGCACGAATGCGAACTCACCACTCTGGGCGAGTGCGAACGCGAACAGGAAGTTCTGGTCCAGGCCCATGCGGAATCCCCGCCCGAGCGCGAACAGGACCGCGAACTTGATCCCCATGAGTACGGCCACGATGCCGAGGATGAGCCGCGGCTCACTCTGGATCAGCTGGAAGTCCACCGAGGCCCCGACCGCGATGAAGAACACGGCCAGCAGCAGCCCCTTGAAAGGATCGATCTCGCTCTCCAGCTCGTGCCTGTACTCGCTGTTTGCGAGCACCACGCCGGCCACGAACGTGCCGAGCGCCGGACTCAACCCTACCTGGGTCATGAGCAGCGCGATCGCGATCACCAGCAGGAGGGCCGTGGCGGTGAACAGCTCTCGCAGACGGGTGGCCGCGATCATGCGGAACACCGGCCGCATGAGGTAGCGACCGGCAACCACGATCGCAGCGACCGCGAGCAGCACGACCAGCGTCTGCTCCCAGGCGGGCAGGCCCTCGACCCACGTCGGCGCGTGCTCAGCCGCGTCGGCTCCGTGGGCCGCCGCGTCCGGCTCGCCTCCCGATACGGCGAGCAGGGGCATCAGCGCCAGCATCGGAATGACGGCGATGTCCTGGAACAGGAGGACGGCGAACGAACTCTGGCCGCCGTCGGTCTGCAACAAGCTCTTTTCGTTCAGAGTCTGGAGCACGATGGCCGTGGACGAGAGAGCCAGCGTCATGCCGACGGCGACGGCCGTCTGCCAGGGAAGGCCGACGGCCAGGCCCACGGCTGCCAGCGCGGCGGTCGTTATGCCGACCTGCAGTCCGCCCACTCCGAGGATCGGGCCCCGCATGCGCCACAGGAGAGCGGGCCGGAGCTCGAGCCCGATCACGAAGAGCATCATCACCACGCCGAACTCGGCGAAGTGCATGACGTCCTGTCCTTCCTCTCCGATCAGGCCCAGCCCGAACGGTCCGATCACCATGCCCGCGATCAGATACCCGAGCACCGATCCGAGTCCCAGTCGCTTGGCGATTGGCACGGCGACGACGGCGGCGGCCAGATATACGAACGCCTGGTAGAAGAATCCCTGTCCGTACATGCTACCGCCCCTCTTCCCGGAGGAGGGACTCGAGACCGGCGTTCAGCCGCGTATGGCTGCGGGCCGCCTCCAGGGCCAGGCGCTCATCGCGCAGCGCCTCGATCGTGCGCCGCCAGTCCTCCGCGTGTCCCCGGATCTGCTCCTCTGTCATGCCGAGCGAGCCATGCGCGACGAACGGTGGAAGCGGCTCCATTCCACACAGACGCGCGGTTTGCTGCACGGGCGCGAGCAGTTCTGCGATCGTGTGGCGGTGGAAGCCCTCTCGTGAATAAGCCTCCTCGCCGGCACCGGTGGTGATGGCGCTCAGGAACGTCTTTCCGTGCAACGCGGTGCCCTCATGCCCATAGGCCCACCCATGCTGAAGCACCAGGTCCTGCCATTCCTTGAGCAGAGCGGGCGTGCTGTACCAGAACAGCGGGTGCTGGAACACGATGACGTCGTGGTCCAGGAGAAGTCGCTGTTCGCGCGGGACGTCGATGTCGAACTCGGGGTAGGCCTCGTACAGGTCGTGAAAAGTCACCCCCGGAAGTTGACTCACTCCCTCGATCAACACGCGGTTTACTCGGGACTTCTGGAGTGCGGGATGCGCGAAGAGTATGAGAACAGGTTTCAAGAACGGATCCTGGTTGGGGTCACTGGAAACTGCAAAGATGAGCGGGCCGGGTCCGAGAAGGAAGCCGATGGCTACTCTGGAGCACCCGACAAGCCTAATTGTCAAACAATTGTCTATGTATTAGACTGGACGCATAACGATAGCAACCCACAAGCCACGAGGAGGTTCAATGGCGGATAAAAAGATCATCGCCGTCGTCGGAGCGACGGGAGCGCAGGGTGGCGGTCTGGTGAGGGCCATCATGAGCGACGAGAGCGGTGAGTTCACTGCCCGGGCACTGACCCGGAACCCGAATTCCGAAAAGGCCCACGAGCTGGCGGCTCTCGGGGCCGAGGTAGTGGCGGCGGATGTCGATGATCCCGCCACCATTTCACGCGCGTTCGAGGGTGCGTACGGAGCCTTCTGCGTGACATTCTTCTGGGAGCATTTCTCGCCCGCGAAGGAACTCGAGCAAGTCCGAACATTCGCAGAAGCGGCAAGCGCCCGGGGTCTGCAGCACGTCATCTGGTCTACCCTCGAGGACACCCGCAACTGGGTCCCGTTGGACGACGACCGCATGCCGACGCTTCAGGGGAGCTACAAGGTCCCGCATTTCGATGCGAAAGGCGAAGCCAACGCGTTGTTCACCGATGCCGGCGTACCGACGACGTTCCTGCAGACCTCCTTCTACTGGGACAACCTCATCCACTTCGGGATGGGTCCGCGGGCCGACGAGGACGGCAACCTCGGCTTTGCGTTGCCGATGGGCGACAAGAAGCTGCCCGGGATCGCCGCCGTGGATATCGGCCGCTGCGCCTACGGCATATTCAAGGCCGGCGGGGAGTACATTGGCCAGACGGTCGGGATCGCCGGGGAGCACCTCACCGGCGCCGAAATGGCGACTGCCCTCAGCGAGGCCCTCGGAAAGCCGGTGGCCTACATGCCGGTTCCGTTCGACGTGTACCGGGGGTTGGACTTCCCGGGGGCGGACGATCTGGGGAACATGTTCCAGTTCAAGCACGATTTCGAGGACTACTTCACCGGAGCTCGAAATCTCGAGACCTCGCGCGCGCTGAACCCGCGGCTCCAGACGTTTGCCGCCTGGCTTGCCGAGAACGCGGACAGGATCCCGGTACAGTAGGGCGTTTCGGCGTCGCAATCGGG
>JBDHBK010000007.1:0-16934 GCA_039592635.1 Gemmatimonadota bacterium | reverse complement strand
GGCCCCAGCCCGCGGATGTCGAGGGCGAACCTCCGGCGCTTCGCGACGCGGAGGCCGTTCTCGGCGAATCGCTGCAAAGGAGCTTCGAGAGCTCCCTCGTGCCCGAAACGCTGTTCACCATCGCGTCCGACGTGTGGGGAGAGATCGCCCGCGTGGCTGACGTTCAGGGCTGCGAGACGATCCTCATGGGCTTGCCGGATATCACGGAGCCGGGAACGGAGGCCAGCTTCGAGCGCCTGCTCGCCGGGCTCGACATGGATGTGGTGATCGTTCGAGCTCCGCGCCGATGGCGAATGGACAGCGCCACACGCGTGCTCGTGCCCCTCGGTGGGCGGCGCGCGCACAGCCGCCTTCGAGCCCGTCTGTTGGCCAGCCTTTCCCGATCCGGAGAGCGCTCACTCACATTCCTGCATGCGGTGGCCGCCGATACCTCTCCGTCTGAACGCAAGCAGACAGAGCGCGAGTTGATGAACCTGGCCCGTGACGAGGCGGCTGGCCCCTACGTCGTGGACGTCGAGGCGACCGGCGACCCGGTGGGGGCGATCCTCGGCAGGGCGGCGGAGGCGGACCTCGTCGTGATGGGAATGGAGCGCCGCGCCCGCGGCCAGCGGCCGCTGGGAGACCTCGCCCTCGCGATCGCTCAGCAGACCAAGGTGCCGCTCGTTCTGATCAGCCGCCGGCCCTTTCGGTCGCTGGGCGGGCTGTCGGCCACCAGCTTCCGACTGCCGTGACGGTCCTTCCATGACTCGGAGTGAATAGCATGCCCTGGTCTGCGGTCCTGATCACCCTCGCCCTGGTGTTCTATTCCCTCGGGGTGTGGGCGGAACGAATCGCCCGCTACCTCAAGCCGTGGCACGTCGTCGCATTCTGGACCGGCTTCACGTTCGACGTCGCCGGAACCTGGGCCATGCACCGTATGGCGACCGGTCCGTTCAACATACTCGAGCCGCACACGCTGACGGGACAGATCGCCTTGTGGCTGATGCTGGTTCACGCGATCTGGGCCACCCGGGTCGTTCGCTCCGGGACCGAAAAGGCCAGGGCCGGCTTTCACCGCTACAGCATCGTCGTGTGGCTCATCTGGCTGATCCCGTACTTCGGCGGGATGTACATGGGAATGCGAGGGGAGTCGGACATCCCACCCACGGCCGTCGTTCCTTCGGCCAGCCAGGTCGAATACCAGCGCATGGAGATGATCGGCTTTGTTCACTTCACGGTGAACACCTTCACGGACCGGGAATGGGGCTACGGCGATGAGTCGCCCGAGATCTTCCGGCCCACGGCTCTGGATGCAAATCAGTGGGCGGCCGTGGCCGCCGACGTCGGGATGAAGGAACTCATTCTGACCGCCAAGCATCACGACGGATTCACCCTGTGGCCCTCCGAGTACACCGAGCACTCCGTCCGGAGAAGCCCGTGGCGCGGGGGAGAGGGCGACCTCGTCCGGGAGTTCGTGGATGCCGCCCGGGAGCAAGGTCTGAAGGTCGGCCTGTACCTGTCGCCGTGGGATCGCAATCACGCGGACTATGGCCGGGCCGAGTATCTCGAGTACTACCGGGACCAGCTGCGGGAGCTGCTGACCGGGTACGGCCCCATCACGGAGATCTGGGTGGACGGAGCGAACGGGGGCAGCGGGTGGTACGGCGGTGCGGACGAAGATCGCCGCATCGACCGGGAGACCTACTACCAATGGCCCCGGACGTGGTCCTTCGCGAAGTCGCTGCAACCGGATCTGCTGATCTTCTCCGACGCCGGTCCGGACATACGCTGGATTGGAAACGAGCACGGATACGCGGGCGAGACCAACTGGTCGACGATCAATCGGGAGGGAATCGTGGTCGGCGCCGCCGACACCGAATACCTGAACTCGGGCGATCCGACGGGCAGTGATTGGGTCGTCCCACTGTGCGACACCTCGATCCGGCCCGGCTGGTTCTATCACGCCGCCGAGGACGAACGGGTGAAGACGGTCGGCGAGTTACTCGAAGTCTACTATCGATCTGTAGGTCGCAACTGCGTGCTGCTGCTCAACGTTCCGCCGGACACCCGCGGGCTGTTTCACGAGAACGACATCGCCGTCCTGCGCGAGATTCGGCGAATCCTGGACGAGACCTTCGAAGTCGACCTGGCCGCGGGCCAACCGGTCACGGGACCCAGTCACCGGGGCCGTGGCGACGCATTTTCTCCCGCCCATATCGTCGACGGGGATCCCGACTCGTACTGGGCGGCACACGAGGAACTCGAGGCCACGGTTGAGATCGACCTCGGCGGCCCGACCTACTTCGACCGAATCATGCTGCAGGAGCCCATTCGTCTGGGGCAGCGCATCGCAGCGTTCACGATCGAGGCCCGTGTCGAAGGCGACTGGAAACGAATCGCGACGGGGACCACGATAGGCTACAAGCGGTTGCTTCGCGTGCCCGGTGTAGAAGCGGACCGAGTTCGAATCTCGATCGACGATGCACTGGCTCTGCCTGCCCTGTCCCGGGTCGGTCTGTTCGAGGCTTCGTCCGGCGAGCGAGTCGGCGGGCCGCCGGCTTCAGCCGAAGGGTGAGTATCGCAATGGCAAGGATCCGTTTGGCCCTACTCCCGTTCCTGGCCTTCGCGAGTATGCAAGCGTGCGGCGAGCCTGAACCAGAGGAAGAAGTGCCTCGCCCCAACGTGCTGTTCATCGCCGTCGACGACCTTCGCCCCGAACTCGGGGCATACGGGAGCCCGCACATTCGCACACCGCACATGGACCGCCTCGCCGAAGACGGCACCATCTTCCTGCAGGCCTACGTGCAGCAGGCCGTGTGCAATCCGTCGCGTGCGAGCGTGATGACGGGCCTGCGCCCCGACTCCCTGCGCGTGTGGGACCTGCAGACCGATTTCCGCCAGACCGTGCCCGACGTGGTGACCCTTCCGCAGCATTTCATGCGGAACGGCTATCACACGGCAGCGATCGGCAAGATCTACCACAACGTCATCCCCGACTCGCTCTCGTGGAGCGAGCCGAAGCTCCACATCGACGGCTACCCGTTCGATCCCGATGCGGTGTATCGACACCCGGACAACACCGCGATCCAGGAGAGCCGGAAGGCCGCGATCGTCGAGGCCGGTGATGAGTCCCGGTACATCGATCAGTACGGACAGTGGTACCTCAAGGCCGCGTCGACCGAGGCGGTCGAGGGCGGAGACGACCTCTACTACGACGGCGCGCAAACCGACGTGGCGATCCAAAAGCTGGGGGAACTGGCGCAGACCGAGCAGCCATTCTTCTTCGCGATCGGCTATTATCGGCCGCACCTGCCGTTCAACGCTCCTCAAAAGTACTGGGATCTGTACGATCCCCAGGCCATACCGCTGGCTGACAACCCGTGGGTGCCGGAGGACGGCCCTCCCATGGCGATCAACAACATGCGGGAGCTGAGGGGATACTCCGACTTCACGGATGTCCCGCACCCGTTCGACGGAGGTGTATCGACGGAGGACGCTCGCCGACTGAAGCACGGCTACTACGCGTCGGTGAGCTACGTGGACGCTCAGATCGGTCGATTGCTCGATACCCTCGAGGCGCTCGGGGTCGCCGACAACACGATCGTCGTTCTGTGGGGAGATCACGGCTGGAAGTTGGGCGAGCACCGCAGCTGGGCCAAGATGACGAACTACGAGATCGACACGCACGCCCCGCTGATCGTGCGAGCGCCCGACGGCCTCGGTCGGGGCGCCAGAGTCGCCGGACTCGTCGAGTTCGTGGACATCTATCCGACTCTTGCCGAGCTCGCCGGTCTGCCGGTTCCCGGTCATTTGCAGGGCATGAGCCTGGCGCCCCTGATGGAGCAGCCGGCCCGACCTGGAAAGTCCGCGGTGTTCAGCCAGTTCCTGCGAGAGGGAATCTGGCTCGCCCCGGACGGGATCGAGTACATGGGATACGCGGTCCGAACCGATCGATACCGCTACGTGACGTGGGTTAACCAGGAAAACGGTGGAATCGCGGCCCGTGAGCTGTACGACCACCAGCTCGATCCAGGGGAGAACGTGAACCTGGCCGGGCGTCCGGAGTACGCAGATACCCTGGCCACGCTGGAAGCCGTGCGCCAGGCCGGGTAGCGCGTCGCGCTGCCAGCGAACTGACGATCGGGATGCCGACGAATGGAAGAGCGGAGCAGGCATGCGGGACTGGACGAGCTGAAGAAGTTCATTCCCAGGGCCGACGTGCTTGTCCCCGACGTCTCGAAGTGGTCCGTCGGGATGCACGTGCAGCATTGTTGCCTGGCCACCATCGCCGTGTGTGACTCGCTGGTCGCCTCAGAACCCCCGGTTCCCCGATCCAGCTTCTCCCTCGTGACGTCCGCGATCTTCCTTACCGGTCGCATTCCCCGGGGCCGCGGCAAGTCACCGGAGCAGGCGATCCCCAGGGAAGACATCTGGACCAACGAACTGGAAGGGCTTCTGTTGGACGCCGAGCGACGGCTCGAAGCGGCCCGCCAGGCGTCCCGGGATCAGTGGTTCCGGCACTTCGCGTTCGGCGTCCTGGACCGGGACCGGACCCTCAAGTTCATCGGGATCCACAACCGGCATCACGCGCGCATCGTTCAGGACATACTGCGGGCTTGAATCTTGGAGCATCCGGGATAAACCGAACGAGGTGGGGCCACGTGAATTCCACGATCGGGCGAGTCAGAAGTACAGTGCTGCTTGCGGTCGCAGCGACGGTCGCGGCACTCGGGTCGCCCGGTCCCGTCCTCTCCCAGGACTGTCCGGCCGACGTGGTCGGAGCGTGGACCGGCACTCTCCCTGCGCACCACGGATTCCTGATCGGGTTTACGGTTCGCCGCGCTGCCGATGGCACTTTCGAGGCAGAAATCCAGTCCGGCGGGGAGTCGGAAACCGTCCCTGCCTGGAGTGACGGAGTCCGCCTGAGGTTCCAGTCCTCCCGTCAACCGGTCGCCTTCGCCGGTTCTCCGAGCAGCGACGGATCCAGGTTCGCCGGCTTCGTCCAATACGCTTCCCACGTCACGCGGCTGGTGTTGCCCGCCGTCGATTCGAGTGACGGCGCCGGAGCGCCGACCTGGGCCGCGAGCTGGACGCCGCTGGGCATTCCAGACGAGGAGTTGCGCCTCGACCTGTACATCGACGATGACGGCGAAGGAGGCCTTGGCGGCTACTTCTTCTTCCGCGACCAGCGCATGACCGGCCTGTGGGGATACGGCCTCGCGTGTGAAGAAGATGGACTGGAGCTGGGCGAGAAGAACCTCGGTCTGTGGTTCGAGGGTCGATTGGCGGCTGCCGGAACCCTTGAACTGGTCGGCACGACCGCCGGGGTGTCGTTCCCCATGGTGTTCGAGCGGATGCGCGAGGAGGACGTCCCGGATTCAGGCGACGCTCCCGAAGCGCCGGCTCGGGCGCCAGGAACTGAAAGGTACATGGAGCGGGCGCCGGATCCGACAACCGATGGCTGGAGCACCGCCTCTCCTTCCGACGTGGGCATCGATCCCGGACCGATCGGCGATATGGTTCGGGCCGTGGCCGAAGGCGATCTGGCGTATACGCACGGCGTGCTCGTCGCGCGGCATGGCCAGCTTGCCGTCGAGGAGTACTTCTACGGGTTCGATCGGGAGACCCTGCACGACATGCGCTCCGCTTCCAAGACCATCACATCGACGCTCGTCGGATTGGCCGTGCAGGAGGGACGGATCGCAGGCTCAGCCGCGAAGGCCCTGGAGTACTTCCCGCACTACCGGCGCTACGCGAACTGGGACTCGAGGAAGGCCGACATCACCGTCCGGCACCTGCTCACGATGAGCTCCGGTCTGGACGCGAATGACTCGGACTACCAGTCCACGGCAGCAGAAAGCCGGTACCAGTCCCAGACCGTTCGCCCGGATTGGATCAAGCTGGCCCTCGACGCCCCGATGCTGGAGGACCCCGGCACGCAGCCCCTGTACGGGGGAGCCAATCCGATGATCCTCGGCGGAATCCTGGCCAACGTTGCCGAAGAACCGGTCGAGTGGTTCGCTCACCGGACCCTTTTCGAGCCTCTCGGCATCGAGAGCTACAAGTTCTTCCTCGATCCGACGGGTGTCGTTTACATGGGCGGCGGACTCTGGATGCGCCCGCGCGACATGGCGAAGTATGGCCAGTTGTACCTCGATGGAGGCTCGTGGCAGGACCAGCGGGTTCTGGGCGCAGAGTGGATCGAGGAATCGTGGCAGAAGTACGGCGCGCTGCGGCCTCTCGAGCGCAACGGGCACCAGTACGGATACCTGTGGTGGCACCACTTCTACGAGGTGGATGGCCGGACCATCGCCACCCTCGAGGCGCGCGGCAACGGGGGGCAGTACATCTTCGTGGCTCCGTCGCTGGACCTGGTGGTCGTCATCACCTCGGGCAATTTCCGGAACGGCCGAACACGCGAGCCGGAGGACATCCTGCTCCGCTTCATCCTGCCCGCCGTGATCTCGGAGCAAGCCAGCCACTGAACCCATGAAGAGGGGACGACTCGTGTCGCGTTTCGCCGCCGCCTTCGTACTCGTAGCTGCGCTAGCAGCCGCTCCACGTTTCGCCTCGGCCCAGGAAGCCCCCGCGGACTCGGCCGACACCGACGTCGCCGAGGACACGAAGATCACGGCCGGCTACGAAAAGAACGGCTGGAACGGGTTCTGGATCGGGTCCGAGGACGGGGAATTCCGTCTCAACATCGGCGCGTACACCCAGGTGCGATACAACACGAACTGGCGCACCCGGCCCGATACCGCGCACGCTGACGAACGCGACTTCACGCGCGGATGGTCCGTGCCGCGAACCCGCTTCATCCTCGACGGCAACTTCACCAGCAACGTGTACTATCACCTGCGCGCCAACATCAACGCGGCGTCCGATTTCGAGTTGATTGCGGCGTTCGCCCAGCTGGGACTGAGCGAGAAGTGGAATGTGCGCGTTGGGCGTCAGTGGCTTGCCCTGAGTCGAGAAGACTGGGTCTTCGCCCAGGACCTTCCGTCGATCGAGTTCTCCGCGAATAACTTCACGTATGCGATCTGGTCGTCGCTTGGCGTGCAGACGCGGTTTCAATCGGAGAAGACACGCCTGTGGCTCGCGTTGTCCAACGGTGCGTTCGGCGGACGGCAGGGCTTCCCTACCACACCCGAGGCCTCGGATGGCATGCTGAGCTCTCGCTTCGAGGTCCAGTTGTCCGGAGAGGACTGGTCGGTGTGGGATGACCTGGTCGGCCGGCGTGGCAGGGCGAGTGGCATCCTGCTCGGCATGTCTGGCGCCTATCAGCTCCGTGAAAAGGACACGCCGCAGTACCGGGACGCAGCGCAGCTCAACGTGGACCTTGGCTTCAACGGAGACGGTTACAACCTGTTCTTCGCCGGGTCATGGACGACACGCGAGGCGCAGAATGGCACCTGGACCCACGTGTATGGAGTCGTGGGCCAGGGTACCTACTTCGTGTCGAACCACACCTTCGTATATGGTCGACTCGACGCCGTGCTAGCCGGTACGGCTCCGGAGGCTTCCGAGGACTTCACCAGCTACTCGGCAGGCGTCGGCTGGCTGCCTTTCCTGTGGACCAATCGCTGGAAGGTGAACGCCGAGGTCGGCTACCTGCCGCAGGTCCTCAACGACACGCTGGTGGACCCAAACGGAATGCTCGGGTTCCTGTCCAGCGACGAAAGGCACCAGTGGACGGTGCGGCTTCAATTCCAATTCGGATTCTGAGCCGGGGTCCAATCAACCAGCCTGAATGAAGGTCCCGTTCCGAAGCTCCGAGTAGGCCTGTTTCAGTTCCTCCTGTGTATTCATCACGATCGGGCCGGCCCAGGCCACGGGCTCCTCGATCGGCTTCCCGGAAACGAGCAGGAACCGGATTCCCTCTTCGCCGGCCTGCACCGTGATCTCGTCTCCCCGATCGAACAGGACGAGCGACCGATTGCCGGTCTGCTCGAGGGGCAGAGTGACGATGTTGCCATCCTCGTCCCGCACGGAACGAGGTTCCGAGGCGTCGCGGAACGTTCCCGATCCCTCGAACACGTAGGCGAACCCGTGACGGCCGGTTTCGACCTGCAGGGTGCGGCGGGTGCCCGGCGGCACCCATACGTCGAGGTAGGGCGGGTCGGCAGCGATCGCGTCCACCGGTCCGCGCTTCCCCCAGAAATCTCCGCAGATCACCCGCACGCTGGTCCCGTCGTCCTCCGTTACTTCGGGAATGTCGGCCGAATTCACGTCCTGGTACCTGGGCGCCGTCATTTTCTCTGACGCCGGCAGGTTGGCCCACAACTGGAAGCCGTGCATGCGCCCGTTCGGATCGCCCTTCGGCATCTCCTGGTGCAAGATGCCTCGCCCGGCGGTCATCCACTGAACGTCTCCGGCTCCCAATTCGCCCGTGTTGCCGAGGCTGTCGCCGTGATCGACCGTGCCCGCGAGCACGTAGGTGATCGTCTCGATCCCCCGGTGCGGGTGCCACGGGAAGCCCGCCTCGTAGGCGGACGGGTCCTCGTTTCGGAAGTCGTCGAACAGCAGAAACGGGTCAAACTCCTCGGTTGCCCCGAAGCCGAAGGCCCGTCGGAGGTGCACCCCGGCCCCTTCCATCACGGGCTGCGCCTGCACGATTCTCTTCACCGGTCTTATGGACAACGGAAGCTCCTGTCTGGGTCAGATTGAACTCACTATTAACCAGTAAACAAGACGCGGTTCCCGGCGCTGCCCCTACTCCAGGAACCAGTTCAGAGAACTCTCTGTGATCGCTGGTGGGACTTCGTGGGTCCCGATGAACTCTTCGTAGTTCACTTCGTATCCCAGTGCGCGGAGCCGGGGCACGATCGAGTCGCGAGTCGTGGTGACGGACAGGATCTGATCCTCGGTGCCATGGGAAACGAACACCGGCGGCGTGCCGACGATCGGACTCGACGGAAGGTAGAAACCCGGCGAATAGGCGATAAGATGCGAGAACAGGTCGCCGTTCGAAACGCCGAGTGACAGGGCGTATGACGCTCCGTCCGAAAAGCCGCCGAGGGCGATTCTCGTCGGGTCTATCCGACAACGCTCAAACGTGTAGCGCAGCGCGTCGTCCAGGAAGGCGACATCGGGCCCGAATCCGCCCAGCGCCACGTCCCACGTGGCGGCCCGAGAATCCGGCGCGAGCATAATCATCCCGCGTGATTCGGCTCTCCCGTTGTAACTGGCCCACGAATGGCCTCCCCCGCCGTATCCGTGCAGGGCCACGAAAAGCGGCATGGCCGTTTCCGGTGTGTAGGTCGTGGGGACATACAGGAAGCCATCTCGCACACCGCCCAGTCCGAGTTGGCTCGAGCCGAGCGTGGGCGAGGCCACGGGCGCGCCCGGCCGTGCCGTGAGCCGCGGCTCCGTAGCCGGCAGCGGGTCATCCGGTCCCGGATCCGTGGCTGAGTTGCTACAGCCCAGGAACAGGGGTGTGGCCAGAGCTCCCGCGCCCACCCGTACGAAACGGCGCCGGGACATTCCGGGCAGGTAGTCTTCTTCGGAAGGCATAGGCTCTCCCTTGGGGTAAAGGCTCGACCGGAGCCCCTCGATTCTCCTGGCTACACCGGAGACCATTTCTGGTTGCGGAGCCGGCGATTGCCGGGCATGATGCGCCGGGAGGCACGGCCATGGGTTCAGACTTCTCGAACGTGTACGACGATGACGAACGGGCGGACTCGTACGCAGACCTCCAGTTCCCGGGAACCTACTGGCTTGCCTATCGGGATATCCCCGCCTTGATCCAGGCGCACGTGCAGGGTTCGAGGGCGCTCGATTTCGGGTGCGGAACGGGACGCTCGACCCGTTTTCTTCGCGACCTCGGGTTCGATGTCGTCGGGGTGGACATCGCCGAGAGCATGCTGGCCCGGGCCCGGGAGCGGGACCCCGAGGGCGACTATCGGCTGGTGCCGGATGATGGAGACCTGCCGGGACTGGATCCGGGGTCGTTCGACCTGATCCTGTCGGTATTCACGTTCGACAACATCCCCGATTTCGAACGGAGGGTGTCGCTTCTCACCTCTTTGCGGAGGCTTCTCGCGCCCGGGGGGCGCCTGATCAACCTGGTGTCCTCGCCCGTGATCTATCTGAACGAGTGGGCCTCTTTTTCCACCAGGGGTTTTCCCGAGAACCGAGACGCCGGCGATGGAGACACGGTGCGAATCGTGATGCTCGACGTCGCCGACAGCCGTCCGGTGGAGGACGTCCTGTGCACTGGAGAGGCCTACGAAAAGGCGTATAGCCGAGCGGGCCTGGCTCCGATCGACGTCCACAGGCCATTGGGGCGCCGGGACGAGCCCTTTGAATGGGTGAGCGAAACGGAAATCTCGCCCTGGGCGGTCTACGTACTGGAGCGCGCGCCAGAGTAGGCTCCGGCTGCCCGCGACGTCAGATACTCCAGCTCGCTCCCGTCAGCTTGGTTGACACATCCCACAAACGGCGCGCGGCGTCTTCGTCCTTGCCACAGTCTGCGATCGGGCACAGGTCGACCGGCCCGGCCAGCTGACCTCGTCTGGTGGGGCCGTAGTACCCACCAGCCCGCGCTTCCGGGTCCGCCGCCGCCAGCACGAGCGGCCAGGATCCCCTCTCGGCGGACTGAGCCAGGAGCACGTTTCCGAGGCTCATCATTCGCTCCATGAACTTGCCGGGTCCCGTGGACTGGAGATTGGTGGCCGACCACCCCGGGTGAACCACGATCGCCTTCGTGGCAGGGTCTGATCCCAGCAGCCGCCGGTGCAGATCCTGTCCGAAGAGGACGTTGGCCAGCTTGCTCTGGCTGTAGGCGAGGGCCGGTCGATAGCCCCGATCGAAGGACACGTCCTCGAACCGGATGCGCTTCAACCCATACCGGTGCGCGACGCTCGAGACGATCACGAAGCGACCGCCGCTGGACCGGACGCGATCGTTGAGAAGGCTGGCCAGCAGGAAGTGGCCGAGGTGATTCACCCCGAGCTGCGTCTCGAAACCGTCCTCCGTGAGTTCCCGGCTCGGGAGCATCATGAGGCCGGCGTTGAGGATGAGGGCGTCGATCGATTCGGTCCTGGAGGCGATCTCGGCCGCCGCCCGCCGTACGGAGGCCAGGCTCGACAGGTCCAGCAGCACGTACTCGACCCGGGCTTCCGGCTGGTCGGCCTTGATCGCTTCCACTGCTGCGCTGGCCCTGGTCGCGTTCCGGCTGGCCATGATCACGCGGGCGCCCCTGCTCGAGAGCAGGCGGCCGGCCTCGAAACCGATCCCGCTGTTGCCACCCGTGACCACGCAGGTACGGCTGGAGAGAGCCGGGAGACGGTCGGGCATCCAGCCCTTCGGGCCAAACTGTTTGCCGGTATCCTGCATACGGCTGTTCCTCCTCGTCTCCGTCGACGGTCGACTGACGCTTCACGGTATTGTACCGCGGTTGCGGGACTCACCGGAAGAGACTTAATACTGCGGTGTCACCCGACACGTCCCTCACTCCACTCAACAGGCACAGGCACCAGATGCGGATCGTGGGCGGGAAATGGGCGGATCGCGACCTGGTTTCTCCGGGGGCGCGGATTCGGCCCACGGCCGAAGCCGTCCGCGACCGATGGCTGACACTGCTGGCCGGGTCGCTGGATGGTGCCCGTGTGCTCGACCTGTTCGCCGGCTCGGGAGCGTTGGGCCTCGAGGCGATGTCGCGCGGCGCCGCACGGGTGGACTTCGTCGAAAACGGCTCCGCCAGTCTTCACTCGCTTAAGGCCAACGTGGCCGCCTTCAGGGTCAGCAAGAAGACCCGGATCTTCAAACGCGATGCGATCCCCTTCGTGGAAGCGCTGGAAGAGGGTGCCTACGACATCGCGTTCGCGGATCCTCCCTACGGATCGAAGAAGCTGGATCGCGTGGTGCAGCGTTGGCACGAGGTACCGTTCAGCAGGATCCTGTGTGTCGAGCACGAGAGGGAGCATCGCCTGGAGGGAAAGGCAAAGCGATACGACTTCCCGGGCGATACGCGGGTCACGGTGTTCACGTCCCACAAGCGGAAGCCGAAATGAGGATGCGCGGGCCGTTGTCGGCACTCCTGGCGTTCAGTCTTGTCGCGTGCTCGGCTGGAGAGCCAGGCCAGGTCACAGCTGCGGACGAATATGTGCCTGCCTCCGGCGATGCCGTAACCCTCGCTGCGACTCCGCCCATGGGATTCAACACGTGGAATCGTTTCGGGTGTGACGTCAGCGATGAACTGGTTCGCGGAATCGCTGACGCGATGGTGGACAGCGGTATGAAGGACGCCGGTTACGAGTACGTGGTGATCGACGACTGCTGGCAGGTCGATCGCGGAGACGACGGGCTGATCGTTCCCGATCCCGAGCGATTCCCGGCAGGGATGAAGGCGCTGGCGGACTACGTGCACGACAAAGGACTGAAGTTCGGCCTGTACACGGATGCCGGGCCGAAGACCTGCGAAGGGCGGCCCGGATCCCTGGGCTACGAGCAGGTTGACGCGGAGACCTACGCCGGGTGGGGCGTCGACTACGTCAAGGTGGACTGGTGCCACTCCGACTCGCTCAGCGCTCCCGTCCAGTATGCGAAATTCCGGGAGGCATTCGACGCCACCGGACGGGACATGCTGCTCAGCATCTGCGAGTGGGGCCGCAATCTGCCGTGGGAGTGGGCCGGAGAGACCGGTCAGATGTGGCGCACCACGGCGGATATCCGGGACAACTGGGCCAGCGTCCTGTGGATCCTCGAGGCCAACAACCGCCACCACGCCGCGGCGGGCCCCGGTCACTGGAACGACCCCGACATGCTGGAGGTGGGAAACGGCGGCATGACCCTGGAGGAGTACCGATCTCACTTCTCCTTGTGGGCCATGATGGCGGCGCCCCTGATCGCCGGGAACGACCTGCGCGAGATGTCGGATGAGATCCGCGAGATCCTGACGAACGCCGAGGTGATTGCGGTGGACCAGGATCCACTGGGCATCCAGGGAAGGGTCGTGCTGGACCGCGGCTACGGCGCACAGGTGTGGGCCAAGCCGCTGGCCGACGGGTCCGTGGCCGTGGCCCTGTTCAACCAGCGCGACGGTGAGATGGATGGGTCGGTGTCATGGCACGAGATCGGCCTCGATCCCGGCCCGGCCAACGTCCGCGATCTGTGGACTGGGGAGGAGTTCGAGCATGTGGACGACGGCACCATCGCGACGAGGCTGCTGCGGAGCATGCCGGGACACGGGGTGGTCATGCTTCGGGTGACGCCGGCGGGGGGGTCGGGCGGTCCAAGTCGGGTTGCAGCGGGAGGCTGACTTGGAGGACCGTTCCGCCAGCCTCACGGTTCGAGGCACGCACCTCACCGCCGTGCACCTCAGCGACCGCCCGGACGATCGACAGGCCAAGTCCGGTTCCTTCCGCGGAGTGTGCCTCGTCTGTGCGCGAAAACCGTTCGAACACTCTGTCGATCTGTTCAGCGGATATGCCGGGACCGGAGTCGGCGACTTTCAGCACCAGCTGCTGACCTGACGGAGTTGCTGACACCTCGATCCTGCCACCCTCGGCCGAGAACTTCACCGCGTTGTCAAGGAGATTCCAGATCAACTGGTCCATGAGCTTGGCGTCATACACGCCCGTTGCCTCGGCGGGAACATCGAGAGCCACATCGAGCTTCTTCTCCGCGATTCGAGGTTCGAGTCGACCGAGCGCGAAACGCATCCGCTCACCCAGGTCGACGGCCTCGAGCCGAAGAGTCATCATCCCCGAGTCGGAGCGCGCCAGCGTCAGGAGGTCGTCAGCCAGGTCACTGAGCCGGACGGATTCTTCGAGAGAGCTGCCAATCACCCGTCGGTATTCCTCGGGGCTGCGCTCCCGCCGGAGCGCCAGCTCCAGCTCCCCCCGCAGCGCCGTCAATGGCGACCGGAGCTCGTGACTGGCATCCGCCGTGAATCGTCTCTGGGACTCGAACGTATCGTCGATCCGGCTGAGCATGGTATTCAGTACGTGCACGAGGCTCGCGAACTCTCGGGTTTCGGCATATGCACTGATGCGTTCCCCCTGTTTGTCTCCGCTGATCCCCTCCGCCTGTGCGATGATCTCGTTGACGGGACGAACGGTCTTTCCCGCCAGCCACCAGCTGCCGATGAAGGACCCGATTGACACGACGAGCACGATTCCACTCAAGAAGAACCCGGCAGTTCGCATCGTACGGTCTCGCGCGGAAAGGGGCGCGGCGACCTGGATGATGTGCCGCTCGTGACTCTCGCCGAGACGGCCGAGGGGGTAGAAGACGGAACGCACGTGCTGTTCGCCGAGCTGTCCCTCGCTCCACGCGAACTCGCCGGTGGCCGCCCGGGCCAGGGCGATCGTGTCCGCGGGCAGGTCGACCGTCAGGTACTGGCTGCGGAGCAGGCTCTCCCCGGACTCACTCCATATCTGTGCATACCTGTTGAGGTCGCCCAGTGAAACCGCTTCCTCAGCGGTCACATCCCATTCGTGGAATCGCATCTGTCCGCTCGGGTCGGCCGTCACGGATGACGCCTGGATGGACGCGACGCTCAGAAGGCTGGCGTTGATCTGCCTGTCCAGCGCCTCTCGCAGGACGAAATAGCCAATCGCGGCGACCAGGACGATTCCCACGGCAACGGCAGCCGCATACCTGGAAGCCAGTTCGAAGCGGAGAGACCTCCTCACTGGGGCGTCCCAGTGCTCAGCATGTACCCGACTCCCCGGACCGTATGCAGGACCGCCGGTCTCTCTCCCGATTGCAGCTTCTTACGCAGGTTCGCCATATGGACATCCACCACGTTGCTCATCGGGTCGAACTGCAGATCCCACACCTTCTCGAGTAGCTCGGTACGTCGCACCACGTGTTCCGGCTTCAACATGAAGTACTCGAGGAGCTGGTACTCCTTCGGAGTCAAGTCGAGGCGCATTTCGCCACGCGACGCGACATGCCGGAGCCGATCGAGCTCTATGTCGGCGTACATCAGCCGGTCCGTGCGGCGCGCTCCACCTCTCCTGAGCAGTGCCCTGACACGAGCCAGGAGCTCCTCGAACGTGAAGGGCTTGGTAAGGTAATCGTCGGCTCCCAGGTCGAGGCCGCGTACCACATCCTCCGTGGCGTCCATAGCGGTCAGCAGCAGCACCGGCACCGTCTTGGCCTGCTTCCGCAGGTCGTGAACGATCTCGAGCCCGGACTTTCCGGGCAGCATGACGTCCAGCAGCACCACGTCGTAATCGTAGACGTTTGCCTTCAGCGCCCCATCGACGCCGTCAAAGGCCACGTCAACGGCGTACCCTTCCTCGCGCAGCCCCTTCTCGACGAAGCTGGCGACCTTCTTGTTGTCCTCCACCAGCAGGATCTTCACGGTGCTCCTCGCCAGGTGTACGGTCGGCCGGACTCGAACATCCTGCGCCCCTCGGGACGAAACCGAGGTTAGATCGTCCTTAAGATATCTTAATGTAACGCCCCTGACCCTCCCAAACCGAGGGGTGAAGACTTCTTAATGTCGATCTAATCATCGTTTCAGGCACTTTCGCGCATCTTCGCCTCCGAGGTTGACTACACGGGCTTCAGCCAACGGAGATCAAGTGCGTTTCGCTCGACTACAAGTCGCAGTGTCGTTGTTTGTTGCTGTCCTGCTTCCGATGCGGGCCGAAGCTCAGACACCCGACACGCTTCGGATCGCGGACGTCGTGGCCCGTGTCCGCAGCGAGAATCCGATGCTGCAGGCCGCGCGATACCAGGCGGACGCGATCGGAGAGCGTGGCTCGCAAGCAGGGTCACTTCCCGATCCAGTGCTGTCACTCGGGCTGAGGAACCGCCCGCTCGACGATTTCGGCACGGACAATCCGATGACCATGAACTGGATCGGGCTGTCGCAGAGCTTTCCGTGGCCGGGAAACCAGGGATTCGGCCAGCAGAGCCAGGAGCACTTCGCTCGTGCCGCCGAGCTGGACGCGTCTGAAATGGAAGCCGCGCTCGTCGCCAGGGTCAAGGAGGTCTACTTCCAGCTGGCCTTCATGGACCGGGCGCTCGTGATCATGGCCTCGACCCGAGAGCTCCTCAGGGACTTCCTCGAGGTCACGTCAGCGAAGTACGCAGTGGGAACAGGATTGCAGCAGGACATCCTGCAGGCGCAGGTCGCCATCGCGCAGCTGACGGCCGACATGATGATCGTGGAACAGAACCGGATCGCCATGGCCGCTCGCTTGAACAGCCTCCTGGGTCGGCCGGCTACCGTGCCGGTCGGTTCGCTCGAACTTCCGGACCCGGCCGGGTCGCCTCCGGCGGTGGACTCTCTCATGGCCGTGGCAGCGATCAACCGCCCTGCAATCCGGGCGGCGCGCGAGCGGGCGCTGGCCGCAGAGGCCGGTTACCGGGCCGCGGAGCGGTCGCCCTGGGATACGGGCAACGGCCCGAGTTCGAGGACCTCGCCACTATTCAGGTCGGAATCAGCCTGCCCCTGTGGTCGGGTTCGAAGCAGAAGCCGAGGATCCGGGAGATGCAGGCGTTCCAATCCACGGAGGAAGCGCGCGAACTCGATCTCCACAACCAGACGTTCGCTCGTCTGTCTGAGTTGCGAGCCGCCGTCGAGCGCGCCCGGCAACTCTCGGAACTCTACCGCACCTCGATCATTCCGCAGGCCCGGGCGGCCGTGGAGTCGGCTGTTTCGGCGTACCGGGTGGGCGAAGTGGACTACATGACGCTGCTCTCCAACCAGACGACGGTGAACCGGTTCGAGACAGAGCGAGTGCGCCTGGCCGCCGAATACCAGGCATCCCTCGCGGGCATAGCGGCCCTGACCGGCCTTGAAACGGCAGTCCAATGACGAGAATCCCGAGGAGAGAGAAGATGAGCGGGTTCACAACCCGATACACGCGGTTCGGTCTGGTCGCCCTGGGATACGGGCAACGGCCCGAGTTCGAGGACCTCGCCACTATTCAGGTCGGAATCAGCCTGCCCCTGTGGTCGGGTTCGAAGCAGAAGCCGAGGATCCGGGAGAT
>JBDHBK010000006.1:0-16681 GCA_039592635.1 Gemmatimonadota bacterium | reverse complement strand
GGACTGCTGGAAGGACTATAGACAACGGTCAGGAGCCTTGCGACAGAGCCCGAACGTCAAGCGGCCCGATCTCGAGAGACCGGGCCGCTGATTCCGACTACCCTGCACCAAGGGTGCACGACGGGTATTAGTACATGCCACCCATGTCACCACCCGGCATGGCCGGCATGGCGGGTTCGTTCTCCGGCTTGTCCACCACGACACACTCCGTCGTGAGAAGCAGCCCCGCGATGGACGCAGCGTTCTGCAGCGCCGTGCGGGTGACCTTGGTCGGGTCAATGACGCCGGCCTTCACCAGGTCCTCGTACTCCTCAGTCTGGGCGTTGTAGCCCCAGTTGAGCGAGTTCTTCTCGCGGACACGCTCGACGACGATCGCGCCCTCGGCGCCCGCGTTCTGCGCGATCTGCCGCAGGGGCTCCTCGAGCGACCGCCGCACGATCTGCACGCCGATCTGCTCGTCCGAGTCCTTCCGCTTCAGGCCGTCCAGCGCCTTCTGCGCCCACAACAGCGCGACACCACCACCCGGGACGATGCCCTCTTCAACGGCCGCCCGCGTCGCATGCAGCGCGTCCTCGACCCGAGCCTTCTTCTCCTTCATCTCGGTCTCGGTCGCTGCGCCGACGTTGATGATGGCGACGCCACCGGCCAGCTTGGCAAGCCGCTCCTGCAGCTTCTCCTGGTCATAGTCGGAACTGGACTTGTCGATCGCGACCCGGATCTCGCTGATCCGGCCCTTGATCTTGTCCGTGTCCCCTGCACCATCCACGATGATCGTGTCGTCCTTGTCGATCACAATGCGCTTCGCAGAGCCGAGATCGCTGACGACGGCGTTCTCCAGCTTAAAGCCGAGCTCCTCGCTGATGACCTGTCCGCCGGTGAGAATCGCGATGTCCTGGAGCATCTGCTTCCTGCGATCACCGAAACCAGGCGCCTTGACGGCTGCGACCTTGAGGGTCCCGCGCAGCTTGTTGACGACCAGCGTGGCGAGGGCCTCTCCCTCCACGTCCTCCGAGATGATCATGAGAGGCTTGCCCATCTGGGCCACCTTCTCGAGCACCGGGAGGAGGTCCTTCATCGCAGATATTTTCTTGTCGTGAATCAGGATGAGGGGATCCTCGAGCACGGCCTCCATCTTCTCCGGATCGGTGACGAAGTAGGGCGACAGGTAGCCACGGTCGAACTGCATACCGTCCACCGTCTCGAGCGTCGTCTCGAGACCCTTGGCCTCCTCGACCGTGATCACTCCGTCCTTACCGACCTTCTCCATGGCGTCGGCGATCAGATCACCGATCACGGAATCGCTGTTGGCCGAAATCGTGGCCACCTGGGCAATCTCCTTCTTGCCCTTCGTCTCCACCGCCATATCGGCCAGCTGGCCAACCACGTTCTCGACGGCGCCTTCGATGCCACGCTTCAGAGCCATCGGGTTCACGCCGGCCGTGACGCTCTTCAGTCCCTCGGTATAGATTGCCTGGGCGAGAATCGTCGCCGTCGTAGTGCCGTCACCCGCGTTGTCGGAAGTCCTCGTGGCGACTTCCTTGACCATCTTCGCGCCGAGATCCTCGACCGGATCGTCGAGCTCGACTTCCTTCGCCACGGTGACCCCGTCCTTGGTGATCGTCGGGCTCCCGAACTTCTTCTCAATTACGACGTTCCGGCCCTTCGGGCCCAGCGTGACCTTTACGGCCCTGGCGAGCTTGTCAACGCCAATCTTGAGCCGGGCGCGCGCCTCAGTATCGAATTCAAGTTCCTTGGCCATCTTGATTGTACTCCTCTAGAGATTGCGGATCGATCAGGCTTCTGATCGCTTCGTTGTTGTTCTGTTGCGGACCTAGCCGAGAACGGCCAGGACGTCCGACTCGCGGACGATCAGGTACTCGTTGCCGTCCACCGTGACCTCAGTGCCCGAGTACTTGCCGTACAGGATCTTGTCGCCCTTCTTGAGCTCGACCTCGATCAGCTCTCCCTGATCGGTGCGTCGGCCCGGTCCCACGGCGACGACCGTACCCTGCATCGGCTTTTCCTTGGCCGTGTCCGGAATGTAGAGACCGCCCCGCATCTCCTCCGCCTCCTCGAGAGGCTCAATGACCACCCGATCGGCCATGGGCTTGATTCTCGCGCTTGCCATAAGTCTGCTCCTCCTGGTGCTTCCGCTATCGGTTGAACTGCATCGTTTCCGAGACCGTCGCTGTTAGCACTCTCCTGTTTTGAGTGCTAGAAGCGCCCCCCATAATACGTGGCGAGCGGCTGCGGTCAAGTCGTCGTCCGTATCCCGACTGAAGCACGGTCCGTGCCATGCGTAACCACCAGATTTTGAGGGTTTTCGACCGCATTCGCCTGCCGCCGTGGCGTACAGAGCGGGCGGACCTGTCGTTGTGGCGTACGCCTGCCAGAAGGGCCGGCCTGAAACCCCCGCTGTTCGCCCGACGTAGTGTCAGGAGAATGGGACTGAATCGCCGCCCGGCCCCACCGTACGATGGGGACGTGGGCCGACGCGGAGGAGAAATAGGGAGGAAGCAAGATGATACGGGCAATCGTGACGCTGCTGGTTCTTGGTTTCGTGGGAACAGTGGTTCTCAGCCTGTTGTTCGGACTGCTCGTGCCGCTGCTCGCAGTGGCGCTGAAGGTCGGACTCGTACTCGTGGTCGGGTACTTCGCCCTTCGGATCGTGAGTCCTCAGAGGGCCGAGATAGTTCGAGAAAAGCTGCGGCGGGTGAAGTAGGGATGGGGTGTCGGGTGCAGGCCTGGCGGTTCCGCCGCCAGGCCGCCCGCTTCTAATATGTCTTATCTGCGCTGACTTTACGAAACACCCTGCTCTTCCAGCGCGGCTCTCGCCGCCGCCAGATGGCTTGCCGCAGTGGCCAGATGTCTCGCGAGCTCTTCGATACGGTCGGCCACCGCCTCCAGATCGCCCGAGCGCATCGCCAGGCGAACAGCCGGCATCGGTAGCGTGGCGTAGCCGTTATCCGGATCCGAGGCGAACAGCAGCTGCCGACTCCACTCATCTCCGGGGAGCCCCCTATCGCTGGCGAGTGACAGGCTCGCCGCTCTAAGGTGCTCGTTGACTCGACCTGCGATCTCATCTCCCTGTCCCGCCTGCGCCAGCCAACGTTGACTGGCGCGCGAGTAGGCGGCCGCCGCCTCTTCGGTCGAGGCTACGGACGACCAGAGACCCTGAAGCGCCGCGCGCACCTCTCCGCTGATCGGCGAGTCCGGTTGCACCTCCAGCGCCGCATCTCCCACTGCATGCTCCGTGGCCGTGGCCGCCACGAGCGCCGACTCCACCTCGCTCTCGAGATGATCCGCTCGCTCCCGAACCACCTCTGCCAATTCGACGAAGTCGTAGGGCAGGATGTCCGCATTCGCGAGACGGGAAACCATGACGGCCGCGACTCGCGCGGCAGCAGCGTGGTACAGGTAGCCGGGATCCCCGTACTCCTGCATCCAGCGGGGCGTGTCGTACATGGAGTGGTATACACCACCGGCCCCACCGAAGCCAAAACCCATCGCCGGAATGCCGAGGTGTTGATAGAAACCCTTGTGGTCCGACCCGCCTCCGAGATCACCGACGGGTAGCGGCTCAGGGTCGATCTCGGAGTCGCCGAGCCGCTCCGTCACCCGGGTCAGCCAGGAATCGTAGACGGTGCCGGCCCGAGCCGGGTCATCGACTCGACGAGCCACCTCTCGAGCCAGCGACTTGAGCTCAGGCGAAGATGCGGCCCCGAATGACGACCCGGATACGGGAGCGTCCTGATTCACGTAGGCAACGACCGAGGCCCGCAGTCTCTCGGCGTGGGCCTCCACCCACTCTATGGACCCGATGATGCCCCACTCTTCGGCGTCCCATGTCGCGAAGACGACCGTGCGCCGGGGACGCATGCCGAGTGCCGCCGCAGCCCCGAAGGCCCTGGCCACTTCCACCACGCTCGCTGTGCCACTGGCATTGTCGATGGCGCCCGGGCTCCACGCATCGCGGTGAGCGCCGATCACGACCCACTCATCGGGCCAGTCGGCCCCGTCGACGACCGCGATCGTGTTGTAGGCCGAGTGATAGGCGGCCTCTCCCGACTCGGTACGGACCTCTACCCGAGCACGAGTTGGACCTGGACCGAACCGGTACGTCAGATCGAGTCCCCCCTGCCACGACTCGGGCGCCTCTGGTCCGCCGAGGGGCTGAAGGAGTGCCTCGGCGGCCTCGTACCCGATGGGGACCACGGGAATCCGGGCGACCCCCACCATCTGCTCCTCCGGAACACGAGGCGCTCCCAGCAGAGAGGGGACCGTCGGCGTAGAGGGATCACCGGTGGCGTTGAGGACGCTGCCCCGCTGGACACCCCTCGCGGGGCGCATGGGCCCGTCCGGGTATACCTCACCTCGCACGAATCCGTCGTTCTCCGGATCCGAATAGAGGAGCAGGCCCACCGCGCCTCTGGCCTCTGCTTCACGGGCCTTAATGCCACGAAACGATCTGCCGTATCGGGCCAGGACGACCTTCCCTTCGACCGAGACACCGGCGGAATCAAGCGTACGGTAGTCCGCCGGAAGGCCGTAGCCGGCAAACACGACCTCTGCCGCGGCGACGCCGGACCCGGAGTACGCGTTGAACACGGGAACGACGTCGAGGCCCGTCGCCGGATCGCCCGCGATCGGCGGTTCCGCGAGGTCGAAGACCATGGGCTCCGGCCACGTTCGCTCCACCGACACCAGGAGGGGGTGCGGCATATAGAGCATGAGCGAGTCGTAGCCCGCATCGATCCCCGCCGCCATGTGCCAGCCGATGACCGAGTCCCGGGTCGCCACCTGCCCCTGAGTTCCCGCCACGTGCGGTCGCATCGCGAGCGTGCGCGCCCACCGACCGACGGAGTCAGGCTGGATCGCGTCCAGGAGCGTCTGCTCGAAGGCTCGCTGCGCCGGGATGACGGCTTCTGCAAAACCGCTGATCGTCGGCGAGCTCTGCGCGGCCTGCGACTCCTGCGCTGTCGCGGAAGACACGGCGAGCAAACTGGCCAGAGTCAGTCGTCCGGACATCGCAACGAGCGACATGCCCGGTGCCCCGGCCCTCACGACGCGTGCCCTTCCCGCTCGAGGTGCGCATCGGCGCAGATGAGCCCGTGCAACGTCAGGTAGGGGTCCACCTGCTGAACGGTCCGGCAGTGCGGCGCGATCACGTCGGCCAGTCCGCCCGTCGCGATCACGAGTGGATCTTCCGGATTCCACTCCTCCAGAATGCGCCGCACGATGCCGTCGATCCCGTCCACGATTGAGTAGAAGACTCCCGATTCCAGGCAGGGCACGGTGCGCCGGCCGATGACCTTCTCCGGCTGGCGGATCTCGACGGACGGCAGCTTGGACGTGTACTGGTGCATCCGATCGATCCCGGCCCGCGGGCCCGGGGCGATCACCCCACCGAGGAAGATCCCGTCGGCGGTAATGCAATCGAAGGTGGTCGCGGTTCCGAGGTCCACTACGATCGTGTTGCGCGCGTATAGACAACGGGTGCCCAGCGTGTTCACGATCCGGTCGGCTCCGACGGACGCCGGCTCATCTACGTCGAGCGTCACCGGTAGCGGAGAGGACGCATCGATCCGACGGCTCGGGATCCCCAGCTGTTCGAACGCCTCGTCCCACGAGCGATCGATCGCCGGGACGACCGACGCGATCACGGCCCGGTCAACCGACGCGAGCCCGTCGACTTCTGTGGCGAGCAACCCACTGAGCATGAGAGCCATTTCGTCGCCCGTGGGGTGGCGCTGGGTGCTGATCCGCCAGCTTCGTTGCACGTCGGATCCGGAATACAGCCCGAGTAGGGTCTCGGTATTCCCCACATCTACGGCCAGGATCATGTCGCTCTCCTCGCGCCCTGGATTCCTGATCAGTTCCACGGATCCACCACCCCATCGCTAACCCTGCGGAGGGCACCCCGGTCAGGCCGGAACAACAGGGCTCCGTCCGGCGCGATTCCCACGCAGGTGCCTGATTGTCCGTCTTCCGCGCCCGGCAGAGTCAATCGGGCTCGCCGATCGCGAAGCCAATCGTATCGGTCCACACGGGCCAGAAGATCGCCTTCGAGGGAAGCCGGAGCACGTGGGAGCCAGGTCTCGAGTCCGGCGATCACGCAGTCCGCCACCTCGACGAGAGACGCGGTCGCACCGATCTCGGAGTCGATGGCGGTCGCCCTGTCCCTTACAGCGGCCGGGACATCACTGCCCAGGGGTCTGACGTTGATGCCTACCCCCACCACCAGGAAACGGGGGCGTGACTCGGACCACGTTGCCTCGGCAAGGACGCCCCCCAGTTTCAAGCCCCCGGCGATCAGGTCGTTCGGCCATTTCAACCGTGGGGCCAGGCCCTGGTAGTGGACGTCGAGTCGCTCCAGTACCCCGAGTCCGCCGAGAATCGAGATCATGCCGGGGTGCGACAGGTCGGCCGGCCGGAGAACCATGCTGAGGTACACCCCGGCATCTCGAGGTGAGTGCCATTCGTGCCCCGCCCGGCCCCTGCCGGCGGTCTGCTCACGGCACAGGACGATCGTCCCCGCCGCCGCTCCGTTCTCGGCGAGTTCCCGCGCCGCCTCGTTCGTCGAGTCGATCTTGCCGTACAACACCACGGATTCGCGATCCCAACGAACCTGAAGAGCCTCGAGCGACTCCCCGGCCCATTCCGTCGTCTTTCGCCTGCTCATCAGCTCGTCACCAGAAGAGAGAAGTCGAGGGCGGGCGCCGAGTGAGTCAAAGCGCCCACCGATACATAGTCGACGCCAGTGCGGGCGATGTCTCGTACCGAATCCAGCGTCACCCCGCCCGACGCTTCGATCCGGGGGTGCGGCCTCGGACTCCGCCGCACGATCGCGACGGCCGCCGCCAGCTCGTCGAGGGTCATGTTGTCAAGCAGCACGCGGTCGGGAGCATACCCCAGGGCCTCCCTCAGTTCGAGCTCGTTCGTGACCTCGACCTCGACCTCGAGACCTTCCCGCCGTGCACCCGGACGCGCGGCCCCGATGGCCGCCCCAACGCCTCCCGCTGCCCGAATGTGGTTTTCCTTTATGAGCACCATGTCATACAGGCCACGCCGGTGGTTCATGCCACCGCCCGTGGCGACGGCGTATTTCTCCAGCGTGCGCCAGCCGGGCGTCGTCTTGCGGGTATCCGCGACCCGGCACGCGGTGCCCTCGATGGCCTCCACGTAGCAGGCCGTAAGGGTCGCGATCCCGGAAAGGCGGGCCAGGAAGTTGAGGGCGGTTCGCTCGGCCGCCAGAATCGAGCGCAAGGAACCCGAGATGCCGAGCACCTTGTCGCCGGGGATCACCCGTGCCCCTTCGTCGACGCGTTCGACCACCTCAACCGTCGCGTCCACGCTCTCGAACACACGCCTCGCGATGACAATACCGCAGGCGACTCCGCCCTCCTTTGCCGTGATCCACGCCTCACCGGCCGCGTCAGCCGGGATGGTCCACTCGCTCGTGCGATCACCGTCGCCGAGGTCTGCCTTGAGCTCGAGACGAATCAGCGGATCCGCCGTCACGGCGATACTCGCGGTCATCGGAGCCCAGGCTGGAACGCAGCGGCTATCAGGTACGCCGAGCCGGCCGCCCAGCAGTACCAGGCGAAACGGTAGAATGCCCCGGTCTGCAGCATGCGCACGAACAGGCGGATCGCCAACACTCCGGCGACGAGCGCTGCGGCGAACCCGGCCCCGAGCGCGGCGGCTCCCGGTCCGCCCGCGCCACCCGCGTCCCGAAGCTGCAGAAGGCCCGCACCGAGGATCGCCGGAACGGACATGAGAAAAGAAAACTCGGCCACGGCTACTGCATCGACGCCGCGCCACGTTCCCATGGCCACCGTGGCTCCCGATCGACTGATTCCGGGGAGAATGGCCGCGGCCTGGGCAATCCCGATCCACACGGACTGACCGGCCGAGGGAGCCTGGGCCTTCGCCCGGGCGGACGTGAGGCGTACCGAGTAGACGATGAAGCCCGTGACGATCAACAGGCAGGCGGCGAACACCGGTCGGCCGAAAGCAGCCTCGAACCAGTCCTTCGCCAGCACACCGACGATACCGGCCGGCAGTGACGCGAGAAACAGGAGCCCGACATACGACCACGAAGCGCGGTCTCCACGCAGCGCTCCCGTAGCGAGCGACCCCACCCGCCCGCGATACACCCACAACACGGCGCAGAGGGTAGCGAGGTGCACCGTGACTTCGAAGGTCACCCCCGGCAGACGGATCCCCAGAAGCGCCTGTCCCAACACAAGGTGGCCGCTACTGGAGACCGGGAGGAACTCGGTCAGACCCTGTACGATCCCGAGAACGATCGCTTCGAGTACCCTCACCGAACCGGCCCGTCCAGGATCTCCAGGTATAAGCGCTCATACATCGGCACGATCAACTCGGCCGAGTACCGCTCCACGGCGGCGGTCCGCGCTGCCCGTCCGAATGAAGACCACAGATCGGGATCCGTCAGGAGCTGTGCCCCGCTGGCTGCCATTTCGTCTGTAGCCCCGACGGCGTGCAGGAATCCTGTGACCCCGTGATCGACGACCTCCGCGAGCCCACTGCCTCCAGTCCCCACGACGGGGACCCCGCTCGCCAGCGCTTCGAGCGCGACGAGACCGAATGACTCCTGCTCCGACGGGAGCAGAAACAGATCGGCGCAGGACAGCAGTTCCGCTACGGATTCGAGCTTCCCGAGGAACACGATGTCCTCCAGAACACCCAGGTTTCCTGCCAGCTCCGTCGCGGCAGCTCGCTCAGGTCCGTCGCCGATGAACACGAGTCGCGACGCTACATCGCGGCGGATGCCCGCGAACGTGCGGACCACATCGTCCACGCGTTTCACTTTGCGGAAGTTCGAGATGTGCATGACGATCTTCTCGCCCTGGGGCGCGAGAGCCCGCAGGTGGCAGTCGTCCCGACCCGGCTTGTAGATCTCGGGGTCGACGAAGTTCGGCACCACCCGGATGTCGAGCTTGTCACACTTGAAAGCCCGATGTGTCTCGTCCCGAAGATACTCGGACACCGCCGTCACCCCGTCCGACTGCTCCACCGAAAACCGGGTAATGGACCAGAACGACGGATCCTGGCCGACCAGGGTGATGTCCGTCCCGTGCAGGGTCGTCACGACTCGGAGATCACGACCCTCTCGCTGCAGCATTTGCTTGGCCACCCAGGCGGCCTCGGCGTGCGGAATGGCGTAGTGGGCATGCATGATGTCCAGATCGTGCTGCCGTGCCACTTCGTGCATGCGGACCGTGAGAGCCAGGGAGTATGGTGGGTACTCGAACAACGGGTAGTGCGGGACTTCGACTTCGTGGAAGAACAGCCCCTCGTGGAACGACGTGAGCCGAAACGGCTGTGCGTAGGTGATGAAGTGGATCTCGTGACCGCGGGCCGCCAGCTCGATGCCGAGCTCAGTGGCCAGCGCGCCGGACCCGCCGTACGTCGGGTAACACGCGATCCCAATCTTCATTCTCTCACCGATCCGTTCATGAGCGCCGTTGCTCCTTGCTGATATCGTCCGGCGCGGTCGACTGCGGCCAATCCGCGGCAATCCTCTGGGCCAACTCCTTGGTATCCGCATTCGCCTGCACGCGGAACGCCTCGTCCTCGAGCTGGTGCCTGAACCAGGTTCGCTGACGCCGGGCGTACTGCCAGGTATCGCCCACGATGGCCTTCACGGCCTCGTCGCGCGAGATCTCTCGCCGGACGAACCGCCAGACGTGCACGTACCCGATCGATGTCATGGCCGGTGAGTCGGGCCCGTGACCGCTGGAAACCAGGCTCTCGACCTCATCGACCCAGCCCGAATCGAGCATCACCCGGACCCGCTTCTCGATCCGAGCGCGATGTACCTGCGCTTCCAGCTGCAGCACCCAGACCCGGCCCCGCAACGCCTCCGCCTCGGGCGGCGCGTGGCGCTGCCACCAGGTCAGACTGCGTCCCGTCATTAGCGCCAGCTCGAGCGTCCGACCGGCGCGCTGCCGGTCGACCACGGGCAGGCGCACCCCCAAGGCGGGGTCGAGCCGCTGGACCCACCTCCGGACTTCCTCCAGCGGCAACTCCGACAGGCAGGACTCCAGGGACGACCTGCGTTCCACATCGAGATCCGGCTCTCGGAATACCGGCTGCATCAGGGCACGGACGAAGAAACCGGTCCCGCCAGCGATGATCGGCACGCGGCCCCGGGCCTCGATGTCGCTCACCCAACCCCGGCACAGACGGGCGAATCGCCCGGCCCCGTAGCGCTCACCAGGTTGCAGAAAGGCCACGCCGTGATGCGGTACCGCGGCCCGCTCCGAGGGAGTCGGGGCCGCGGTACCGACCTCGAGGCCTCGGTACGCCTGCCGGCTGTCGGCGGAGATGACCTCCCCGTCCAGCAACCGGGCCACCTCGAGGGCCAGGGCCGTCTTTCCCGTCGCCGTGGGACCAAGAATGAACAGGACCGTCGGCCGACAACTCACGATCGGCCGAAGCGACGAGCCAGCTCCTCCATGGTCAGGCGGAGAATCGTGGGTCGCCCGTGCACGTCGTGACCTGGCAATTCCGTCGCGAACAGCCGGTCCACGAGTTCCTCCATCTCGGCCCGCGACAGGGGCTGACCTGCCTTGATGGCGCCCTTGCAGGCCATGCTCTTGGCGATGCGCTCGTGCTGATTCCGAGCTGAGTTGACGAGATCCGATCCATGTGTGAGCTCGGACACCATGTCGCGGAAGCAGGCCTCCGCGTCGAAATACGGGTGCGGATTCGGGGCGGAGTGCACGATCACCGTACGGTCCCCGAAGGCGTCGACCTCGAAGCCCACCGCCCGAAGAAGACCGCCGAGCTCCTCGACTGCCGCGAATTCAGCCGGGGCCAGCCTGAGCGTCAGCGGGAACAGGAGTCGCTGAGACTCCGCTCCGCTGCCCTTGAACCTCTCCATGATCTCTTCGAACAGCACCCGCTCGTGCGCCGAATGCTGATCCACGATCAGGAGGCCGTCCCGCGTGGTCACCAGGATGTAAGCGTCGTGCAACTGCCACGCATGTGGACGGACGGCACGGCTCACCGCACCAAGCGGTGGGGTCTCGCTTCCCTCCGGCGGGACCTCCTCCCCTGCGTCGCCGCCAGCGCCCCGGCGCGCTACAAAGAACGCCAGCTGCGGGGGCGCCTCGTCCCCACCACTCGGCGCGAATTCTCCGGGATCGCGCTCCGCCACCCTCGGCTCGGTCTCCGGGCGCATCCTGCCTGGGCGCCCCGCCCCAGGCGGCTCGGGCGGCGCGGGCACTGCATCGGGACTCAACCCCGGTGCGCTGCTCACCGCCCCGAGGCGGGACCGGACTGCTTCCGCGACCGCCTGGTAGACAGCCTGCGCATTGGAAAACCGAACTTCCGCCTTCGCTGGATGCACGTTCACGTCCAGTTCCTCGCCACTGAGACGAAGGTACAGGAGGAACGTGGGTCGGAGCCCGGGGGCCACCGTAGTTCGATACGCATCGTCCACCGCTCGTACGAGAGCCCGGTCCCGGAACGGGCGACCGTTGACGAACAGGTATCTTCGTCCGCCCGTGAGCCGGGCGGCATCGGGCCGCTGTATCAGCCCGCCGACGCGCACGGAGTCTACCTCGGCATCCAGTTCGAGAAGCTGTCCCGCTTCGTCCGTGCCCCAGATGTCGGCTACGCGACTCGCGGGATGGTCTGCAGGCGGAAGAGACAGAAGCTCGCGACCGTTCGACTCCAGGTGAAACGCGGTTCGCAGGTTTGAGAGCGCCAGCAGAAGCACAGCCTCGCTGATGGCCCGGGTCTCGGCCCCGGCCGCACGGAGGAACTTGGCTCGAGCCGGGACGTTCTGGAAAAGAGACCGCACGGTGACCGTCGTTCCGGGACGGCGGGCGATCTCGTCACTGGACACGATCCGCCCGCCTGTGACACGAATACGCGTCGCCGGACCGCCATCCAGGGGCGCCGTCTCAACCTCGAACCGGCTTACGGCGGCAATGGACGGAAGGGCCTCGCCCCGGAAACCGAATGAAGCGACACTCTGGAGATCCTCAGCCGTACGGATCTTGCTCGTCGCGTGCCGGTCCAGGGCCAGCAGGGCATCGGGCCGGCTCATCCCTTCGCCGTCGTCGGCGACACGGATGTACGTCTTCCCTCCGTTCCGCAGCTCGACCCGAACCGACTGCGCGCCGGCATCGAGAGAGTTCTCGACCAGTTCCTTCACGACCGAGGCGGGCCGTTCGACGACCTCTCCGGCCGCGATCTGGTTCGCCACCCGGTCGGGGAGGATCTGAATCCGTCTGTCGGTGCCCGGAGAATCGTTCACTCGGCCACCTCGACCCTATAGAAGCGGCAGGCGTTCTCGAGCGTGAGCCGCGCGACTTCCTCGGGTTCCTCGTCGCGGATGGCAGCCACGGCCGAACAGGTGTGTCTTACCAGAGACGGCTCGTTGCGTTTTCCTCGCATGGGCACTGGAGCCAGGTACGGGCTGTCCGTCTCAATCAACAGGCGGTCGGCGGGCACGCGGCGAACCAGATCCTGCTCTTCGAACTTCTTGAACGTGACGATGCCGGAGAACGACACGTACCACCCCGCTTCGAGCCCCGCCTCCAGAAGCGCCGGCCCACCTGAGAAGCAATGCAGCACTCCGAGCACTCTTCCCTCGAAGGCCCTCAGGAAACGAATCGTCTCGGCGTCCGCCGCACGAGAGTGGACCACGACGGGCAGTCCGGTCTCCGCGGCCAGCACGAGTTGGGCTTCGAAGCTGGCCTCCTGCTCTGCCCGGGGAGAATTGTCGTAGTAGTAGTCCAGTCCCGTCTCGCCGATGGCCACGACGCCTGGATCGCCGGCCAGCGTCCGCAGACTCGACAGTTGGTCGGGCGAGTAGTCGTGGGCCTCGTGGGGGTGCAGGCCTGCCGTGGCCCAGATTCCTTCCTGCGATTTCGCCAGACCGATCGCCGCCCGGGCATCCGCCGGATTGGAGGCCACGCTGACCATGCCGACGACGCCCGCCTCACGCGCCCGGGCGATCGTCTCGTCCCGAGTCTCGGCGAAGGCCGCGTCTGTGAGATGGAGATGACTGTCGAAGAGCTTCACCGGCCAGGGCCCGTCAGTTCGAGCAGTAGCAGGACACGGGACAGCGGCCGCGAAGCGCGTTCGCGCCGCCGTCCCGGTGTTCGATCAGCGGTGGCCCTTGGATTCCCTGCGTCGAGACCTCTCTTCGATCTCGAGCAGCGCCGGAGACGCCACGAAGATCGAGGAGTACGTCCCGATCAAGATACCAAGGATCAGAACCAGGGCGAACGGACGAACCACCGTTCCACCAAGGATGAACAAAGCCAAGAGCGTCGCCAGTGTCGTGCCACTGGTGAGCACCGTACGCGGAAGCGTCTCGTTGATGCTGGAGTTGACGATGTCCTGGTACGCGTCCTTGCGACGCTTCTTGAGGTTCTCCCGAATGCGGTCGAAAACCACGATCGTGTCGTTCAGCGAGTACCCGAGAATCGTAAGGATCGCGGCCACCGTCGCCAGCGTGATCTCGATGTTGAACAGCGATATGAAACCGAACGTGATCGTGATGTCGTGGAACGTCGCCACGACGGCCGCGACCCCGAACCGCCACTCGAAGCGAAAAGCCAGGTACAGAAGGGTCAGGGCAAACGACATCAGGATCGCGATCGCGGCCTTTCGCTGCAGCTCGGACCCCACCTTCGGCCCCACTGCGTCCGCGCTCATGGTGAACCCGTCGGCCCCGTACGCCTCGTCGAAAAGCCCGTTCACACTCTCTACGATCCCTTCGAAGTCCTGCGTACGGATCATGAACTCGTTCGAGTCACCGAGCTGCTGGATCTGCGCGTTCTCCATGCCAGCCGATGCGAGCACGCCACGCAGGTCCGACACCGACGTCGGCTCGAAGAATTCCACCTGGATCAACGTGCCCCCGGTGAAATCCACGCCATAGCGAGGTCCGCCGCGAAGAATGAGCGAGCCGATTCCGAGTACGATCAGCACGACCGAGACCGCATAGGCTCGTCTCCGTACCGACAGAAAATCATAGCTCGCGTTTCTGAAAAATCTCATATCTGGACCGTCTCAGATGCTCAGTGGCTCGGTCGGCGAACGCCGCTCGAGGTAGACAAGGAAGAACGTCCGCGTCACGTACAGCGCCGTGAAGAACGAGGCGATAATTCCGATCACCAGTGTTACGGCGAAGCCACGGATCGGACCGGTGCCGAACTGGTACAGGATCGCAGCCGTGATCAGCGTCGTCAGATTCGCATCGACGATCGCGGAGAGCGCCTGCGCGAACCCTGAGTCGACCGCCGTCCGCGGCGTCTTTCCTGCGTCCGATTCCTCCCGGATGCGCTCGAAGATCAGCACGTTGGCATCCACCGCCATCCCCACGGACAGGATCAGCCCGGCGATCCCCGGAAGCGTGAGCGTGGCCCCGAGTCCGGCCAGCCCTCCAAGGACCAGCAGCACGTACACGCAGAGGGCCGCCACCGCCATGACTCCGGCCACGCGGTAATACCAGATCATCAGGAGCACCACTCCGATGATCCCGATGATGAACGCGTTCCTGCCCTGGTTGATCGAATCCGCGCCGAGCGAGGCGCTCACCGAGTGCTCCTCGACCACCTTGATCGGCATGGGCAGGGCGCCGGCCCGAAGCACGAGCGCCAGATCCTGAGCTTCCTGGAAACTGGAACCGCCGCCCATCTCGATCTGGGCCCTGCGGCTCAAGGTCTGCCGGATGACCGGGGCGCTCTGTACCCTACCGTCGAGAACGATCGCCATGTACCGGCCCACGTTGGGAGCAGTACCACGCTGAAAAACGCGTGATCCCCGACGCGTCGTCTCGAACGGAACGTAGGGCTGGTTGAACTGCGGGTCGCGCGCAGCCGGCCCCGCGTCCTGGAGCAGGTCGCCGGTCAGAATGGGATCGGACTCGAGAACGTAGAGCTCCCGATACGCAGCGCCCGCGGCGGCCGTCGCCTGGGCGCCCCACCGCAACTCCGTGTTGCGCGGCAGCGCATTCCGCAGCGCTTCGGTCGCCAGGTAGCGTTCGACCGTGGGGACCTCTTCCTCGGCCACCAGCATGATGCCCGGGTGGCTGCCCTCCAGAAGCAGACCCGTTAGCGGTCGCAGGTTGGGTTCACCCGTGTCCTGCTCTGCCAGCGTCTCCCCGACCGTGGCGTCGGCCGCCGTCGAGTCGACCGCCGTCGTGTCCGCCTGAGCCGCAACGGAATCAACCACGGAGTCGACCGCGCTGTCCGGCTGCGTCCCGAGAATGTCGGCGAGCTGTGACTCGGGCTCCGCCTCCTCGATGGCAGCCCCTCGCAGGTTCTCGGCCCCGAGCTCCTGGACGATACCGCGGTCGATGCGCGGCAGTGCGTTCCTGAAGTTGTCGTCCTCCCGGACCAGCTTGAACTCGAGGAAGGCCGTGCGCTCGACGATCGCCTTGGCGCGCTCGGGATCGTCGATGCCCGCCAGCTCGACGATGATGCGCTCGTTGCCCACCCGCTGAATGGTGGGCTCGCGCACACCGAATTCGTCGATACGGTTGCGGATCGTGGTCAACGTCGTCTCGATCGCCTGGGCCTTCGCCTCGGCGGTCAGCGTGTTGTCGGGGTCGTCGACCTCGACTGCCAGGTGCATTCCGCCCTGCAGGTCGAGGCCGAGATTGATGGCGGGGACCTTCTCGCCGGTGGGCCCCGTCTTCGGAACGAGGGCGTACACGCTGACGATGATCAGTCCCAGTATGACCAGGAGTCTGTTTCGGATTTTACTCATGGAAACGGGCCAGTCCTCCAGCCGGGTGCCCTTCTATCGAAGCCCACCCAATGCAGGCTCCGTTCATAAGCGGCGCAAAGTACGGAGGAAAGGCCCGATTGAAAACCCCGGGCCGCCCCGGGGAGACCCACCGACCTCAGCCTTCGCGGTGAATTCCAGTGCAGCGGAGGATGTCCTCCATCAGACACCACCCCGTCAGGCTGGATTGAAGAAGGTTCACCCCTATGAACGCCGAGAACAGCAGCCACCACGGGCTCACCCACTGCGCCAGCGCCAGGCTGACGAGCAGGAGGATCCCCGCAATCGCTCTGATCTTCCGTTCCATCGTCATATCGGTCTACCTCTCAGTCGTCGGAGCCGGACGCTGGCAGCCGCATGCCGCCACGTCTTCCACCCCCAGTTGAAATGCCCGGATCGGGTGCTTGGGGTCCTGAACGGCGGAGCAGGCCTGCACGCCGGCCAGGATCGCCTGGGCCTTCTCGTCGTCCGTGAAGACCAGGATCATCTCGGAGCGGTACGGTGCTCCGGAACCGTACCATCCGCCCGATCCGGCCGGACCGTGCCCCTCGATGCCCATCCGACTGAACGTCCTGACATCCAGGTCGGCCAGGAGGCGCTCGACGCACTTCTCGTCCCCTTCCAGGTATGCCAGCATCACCAGCTTCATGTTTCGTTCCCTTTCCTTGACTCACTGGCCCCCGGGCGCAACGCCACCCGACGGTCGGATACTCCTCAGGCCCCCGCTTCCTCCGGTCGACCGGCCTCGACGACTTCCTCGCTGCTCTTCCTCTGGGGCTTCTCGCGACGCAGAAGGAAGTAGATCCCGGGCACGACGACCAGAGTAAGCAGCGTGGACGCCAGGGAGCCCGTGATCAGGGCCACGGCCAGTCCTTCGAAGATCGGATCGAACAGGATC
>JBDHBK010000005.1:0-17142 GCA_039592635.1 Gemmatimonadota bacterium | reverse complement strand
GGCCGTCATTGCGAGGTCAGAGGACGGGGCGCGCGAAACCGTGGCCCTTCTCGAAGGACGCGGAATTGCCCTGGCATGCGACGTGGCAGACCCGGGGCAGTGCTCCGACGTAGCGGCAACCGTCCAGGATGAACTTGGCGCGCTCGACGTGCTGGTGAACAACGCCGGTATCACGAGAGACAACATCCTCGTCCGCCTGAAGGACGAAGACTGGGAAGCCGTGCTGGAGACCAATCTTCGGGGTGCGTTCAATACCTCACGCGCCGTGGCACGCGGAATGATGAAGCGGAGGAGCGGCCGCATCATCAATGTCAGCAGCGTGGTAGGCTTGACGGGGAACAGCGGACAGGCCAACTATGCGGCATCCAAGGCAGGCCTGATCGGTTTCACGAAGTCGGTGGCACAGGAGCTTGCGGGTCGAGGAGTGCTCGCGAACGTCGTTGCGCCGGGGTTCATCGAGACCGACATGACAGCATCTCTGCCCGAAGAGGCGCGCGACGCCCTGTTCGAGCGTATTCCGCTGGGACGGTTCGGAAGCCCTGAGGATATAGCGGGAGCCGTGCGCTTCCTGGCGGGACCGGCCGCCTCCTACATTACCGGACAGGTTCTGGTGGTAGACGGTGGCATGGTGATGTAGCTGGCGTTCCGAGGGGACGCCGGAGAGCAAAAACAACAAAACAGAGGTACGGATCATGTCCGACGCTGCTGACAAAGTCAGAGAAATCATCGCCAACGAGCTTGGTGTGGAGATGGAGAAAGTGACCGACGAGGCCTCCTTCGTTGAAGATCTCGGTGCGGACTCGCTCGACACGGTCGAGCTGGTGATGGCGTTCGAGGAGGAGTTTGGGGTGGAGATCCCTGACGAGGATGCCGAGCAGATGCAGACGGTGGGTGACGCCATCCGCTATCTCCAGGACAAGGAGTAACCTCCCACCCCCTAGGAGGAGGAGATTCGGATGTCCGAACCACGGCGCGTGGTCGTCACGGGCCTTGGCCTCGTCACGCCGGTCGGGCTTGATGTCGAGGAGACATGGAATGCGCTGATCGAGGGACGCTCCGGTGGGGCGCCAATCACGCAGTTCGATGCCTCCGATCAATCCGTCCGGTTCGCATGCGAGGTCAAGGGGTTTGACCCCGAGCAGTACATGGACCGCAAAGAGGTCCGGCGGGCCGACCGCTTCCTGCAGCTGGCCATGGGTGCTGCCCATCAGGCCGTGGAGCAGGCCGATATCGAGTCTGCCGTCGACTCCGTCTCTTCAGAGCGCTTCGGCGTCATCGTGGGCAGTGGTATCGGTGGGCTCACGACGATGGAGACGCAGCACGCGAAGCTGTTGAATCAGGGGCCCGGCCGGGTATCTCCGTTCTTCATTCCCATGTTCATCGGTGACATGGCCGCGGGCATGATATCGATGAAGTACGGCGCCCAGGGGCCGAATTACGCTACCGTGTCGGCCTGCGCGTCGAGCGGTCACGCGGTGGGAGCGGCCTTCCGGTCCATCCGCACGGGTGAGAGTGACCTGATGATCACGGGCGGCACCGAGGCGACAGTCACGCCACTGTGTATCGCCGGCTTTGCGTCCATGAAGGCCCTGTCCGCAAGGAATGAGTCGCCCGAGACCGCATCCCGGCCGTTCGATCTGACACGCGACGGTTTCGTGCTCGGGGAAGGGGCGGGGATCATGGTCCTAGAGGAGATGGGGCATGCAGTGGCGCGCGGCGCGACCATCCTGGGTGAAATAGCGGGTTTCGGCCAGACTGCGGACGCCTATCACATGACCTCTCCGGCCCCCGGAGGCGCCGGCGCACAGATGGCCATGCGCCTCGCCATGGAGGACGCGGGGTTGTCCGCGGCGGATGTGGACTACATCAACGCCCATGGCACTTCGACGCCGGCCAACGACGCTTCCGAGACGGCGGCCATCAAGGCTGTTCTGGGGGACCGGGCGAGGGAGATCATCGTTGGCTCCACGAAGTCAATGACGGGACACACGCTGGGGGCCGCGGGGGCAATCGAGGCCGGAGTGTCACTGCTCGCATGCGAGCGTGACCTGATCCCACCGACGATCAACTACGAGACGCCCGATCCGGAGTGTGATTTGAATTATGGCGTCGAGGGTCCGACCGAGGGACCTGTCCGCGCCGCGCTCAGCAATTCGTTTGGTTTCGGAGGTCACAATGTGTCCCTGGCTGTCCGGGCCTGGGAGGGCGAGTGATCTACCCCCGGATCGAAGGTGAGTTGAGCGTCAGACCACGGGCTCCGGAGCTGATCCCGATCGCGGAGAAGGTCGTAGCCGGCGAGAGGATCTCTCGGGAGGACGCGATCGCGCTGTTCGAGACGGACGACCTGCTCGCCGTCGGCAGCATGGCCGACCTGGTGAACCGGCGCCTGAACGGCGACCGGGTGTACTACGTCGCCAACCAGCACATCAACCCGACCAACGTCTGCATCCTCAACAAGGTCTGCGTGTTCTGCTCGTACGGCGTGCGTCCTCTCGCGGAGGACGCGTACACCATGAGCCTCGAAGAGGTGTACGCAGAAGCCGATGCGGCCCGGCATTCCCCGACGCGGGAGTTCCATATCGTGGGCGGGCTGCATCCGAAGCTGCGGCTGTCCTACTACACGGACATGATCAGCGGTTTGAAGGAGCGACACCCGCACGTCCACGTGAAGGCCCTGACCGCAGTCGAGATCGCTCATCTCGCCCGTATTGAGGGGGTGACGACGAAGGACGTGATCCGGGAGCTGAAGGACGCCGGACTCGACGCGATGCCAGGTGGTGGCGCGGAGGTGTTCAGCCCCGCGGTCCGTTCAACGATTGCGGACAGGAAGCTGGCTGCGGATGAGTGGCTGCAGGTGCACCGGGAAGCCCATGAGCTGGCGATCCCGACGAACTGCACGCTTCTGTATGGTCACGTCGAATCGTCGGCCGACCGGGTCGATCACATGCTCATGCTGCGGGACTTGCAGGATGAAACGCGTGGCTTCAGTACTTTCATTCCGCTGGCCTGGCATCCGGACAACACGGCGCTGGGACGTGAAATGGGGGTGGAGGGTCACCGGACGGGTGGGCTGGACGATCTGAAAGCCCTGGCCGTAGGCCGCATTCTCCTCGACAACGTGCCTCACATCAAGACGCACTGGATCATGGTGACCACCAAGGTCTCACAGATCGCGCTCTCGTTCGGCGTCGATGATCTGGAGGGCACCGTGGTGCTTGAGAAGATCACGCACACGGCTGGAGCCGATACTCCGATCGGCCTCGATCTCGACGAGATTGTGAGACTGATCAGGGATGCCGGCAAGACACCCGTCGAGCGTGACTCCCTCTACAACGCGGTCGCGGAGCCGGCGGTCGCATGACCACCGGCGTGCACCGTCCGTCCACAGCCCTTGCACCGGTCGATGCCGCGGAACGGGCGGAGTATGCGTCTCTCTACGATCGGCCGTTGCTGGAACTGGGGGCCATGGCCCGCGAGCGAGCCACGGCGGCAGTGCCGGATGGGGTGGTTTCGTACATAGCGGACCGCAACATCAACTACACCAACGTGTGCGTCACCGACTGCTCGTTCTGCGCTTTCTATCGGCGACCCGGTCACGAGGAGGGCTATGTTCTCTCGAACGAGCAGATCGGGGCCAAGATCGATGAGGCCAAGGCGATCGGTGCGGTACAGATTCTCATGCAGGGTGGACACAACCCGTATCTGAAACTGGATTACTACACGCGACTGCTGGACTACATCAAGACTCATCACCCCATCCACGTGCACGGATTCTCTGCATCGGAGCTCGACATCATCGCTCGAGTCCACAAGGTGGACGTGGATACGGTCGTTGGTGAACTGATGGACGCCGGGCTCGACTCGGTCCCGGGTGCCGGTGCCGAGATACTGGTTGACGATGTCCGGGATCGCATCGCGAAGAAGAAGATCGACACAGGACGGTGGCTCGATATTCACCGCGCGGTACACGACCGGGGTCTCTTGAGCTCGGCGACGATGATGTTCGGGGCCGGAGAGAGCCGGGAGGACAGGGTCGAGCACATGATGCGAGTGCGCGATCTACAAAGAGAGACCGGAGGCTTCACGGCGTTCATTCCATGGACCCTCCAGTCAGACGGAACCGAGATGGACGGTGCACCGGAAGCGACCGCAGCCGAGTACTTGAAGACGGTGGCGATCTCGCGCCTGGTGATCGACAATGTCCGCAACCTCCAGGTGAGCTACGTCACCCAGGGTCCGAAGGTGGCGCAGGTGGCCCTGCATTTCGGGTGCAATGACTTCGGCTCACTGATGATGGAGGAAAACGTGGTGTCGGCCACGGGGACGGACTTCATCATGCCCCGACCGATGTTGGTACGTTTCATTGAAGAAGCAGGCTTCAAGGCCGTGTCCAGATACCAGGACTACTCCCCGGTCCGGGATGACCTGGACTGGTACTGTGGCTGCGCAGTCTGCCTGAACAGGAGAGGTGAGTGATGGGCGGACGAGTGCTCGTCATGATGGGTTCGGAATCCGACCGACCCGCGATGCAGAAGGGAGTCGACGTGCTCGCCGAGGCGGGAGTCGACGTCGAGGTGGTCGTAAGCAGTGCCCATCGGGACCCGGTCCGTACGGCGGAGATCGCGACGTCGGCCGAGGCGGAGGGGTTCTCCACGATCATCTGCGGAGCCGGTTTGTCCGCGGCTCTCCCTGGCGTGGTCGCCGCACACACCCGGTTGCCGGTGATCGGGGTGCCAGTTTCGGCCGGCACCCTAGGAGGCCTTGACGCCCTCCTGTCCATCGTTCAGATGCCTCCCGGCGTACCGGTCGCCGCGGTAGGCATCGACAACTCGCGGAACGCGGCCCACCTGGCGCTCCGCCTGCTCGGGGTCGGTCGCGAGGCCTGACCCCGAGCGCCGGCCGATAGGAGGCCCTGTGCGCGTCGGTATCGGCTACGATTCACATCGTTTTGAGTCCGGGCGGCCCCTCGTTCTTGGCGGCGTTCTCCTGCCTCACCACGTCGGCCTCAAGGGACACTCCGACGGAGACGCAGTTGCCCACGCTCTGATCGACGCCCTGCTCGGCGCGTCGGCTCTTGGAGACATCGGACACCATTTCCCGGATACCGATCCTCGCTGGGAGGGGGCGGATTCGATGGAGCTTCTCGCCGCCACGGTGCGCTTGATCGAGGAACGGAACTACCAGGTAGTGAATGCCGATGTGACCATCGTCACCGAGACACCCCGTATCGGTCCGTGGGTCGAAGCGATGGCCGAACGCATCGCCGATCTCCTGCGAATCGGCCGGTCATGCATCTCCATCAAGGGAAAGACGAACGAGGGCATGGGGTGGATCGGCCGTGGCGAGGGCCTCGCCACGATGGCAGTCGTTCTGCTTGATCAGATCGGAGATATCGACACGCTGCATGCCTCGATCCGCACGGGCGGGTAGGCCGGCGCCGTGCAGGAGCAGCTCGAGGCCTTCCTTCATCTCGTCGGTGACGTTCCGGTCGAGATCGTGTATCTGCTCGTCGGCATCGGGGCCGCGGTGGAGAACCTCTTCCCGCCCGTTCCTTCGGACGTGGTCGTCGTGGCCGGCGGGATCCTGGCGGATCGAGGTGTTCTCGACGTCAAGCTCGTCTTCCTGGTGGCATGGACAAGCAACCTCGTTCTTGCCCTGTGCGTGTACCTGGCGGCCCGTCACTTCGGCGGGGGCATCTTCTCGACGCGGTGGGGGCGCTGGCTCCTCAGGCCGGCGCAGCTCGAGCGGATGTCGTTGTTCTACGAGGACTACGGGGCCCTCACGATCCTCGTGAGTCGCTTTTTTCCGGTCTTTCGAGTGCTGGTGCCGGCGTTCGCGGGAATCAGCCGGCTCGCGTTCTGGCGCACGGCGATTCCTCTGGCCATCGCTTCCGCGGTCTGGTACGCGGCTCTCGTGGTGGGCGGAGTGTTCGCGTCACGGAACATCCCGCGTATCGTGAGCGCTCTCACGGCGGTCAACACGACGGCAGGACTGCTGGCGCTGCTGGTGGCGGTGGCGTTGACCTGGGTGTGGTGGCGCTCGCGGCACGGTGAAGATTCTAAGGCACCGCGGGATGGCTGAGGTGAACTCTGCCCGCCCGGCGGAGGTGCCCCCGGATGAACTGCGTCGCCAGTTCCGCTTCGAGGAATTCTCCGACTTCCTGCTGTACGAACGAGGCCTGGCGCGGAGTACCGTCCGAGCGTATCTGGCGGATTGTGCGTCGCTGGCCGCTTACGTGTCCCGGCAGGGAATCGACGGACCCGGGGCCGTCGGCTACGACCTCCTGAGGGAGCACCTGGCGGACCTCGGGGATCGCGGTCTCGCCGCGCGCAGCGTGGCTCGCAGCCGGTCTGCGATTCGCACCTATTTCGGTTTTCTTGTCGAAGAGGGACATCTGGCGGAGGACCCGACGGAGAAGTTGGAGAGTCCACGTGTCAGTCGGACTCTTCCAGACGTGCTGAGCTACTCCGAGATCGAGGCAATACTGGACACGGTGGGTGCTTTGGCTCCGGAAGCCTACCCCAACGGGTCGCGCGACGCCGCAATGCTCGAGACCCTGTATGGCGCAGGTCTGCGGATCTCGGAACTGATTGGCCTGCGACTGAGGGATCTCTCCCTGGACGAGGGCCTGGTGTCAGTGCTGGGGAAGGGCGACAAGCGGCGAATCGTGCCGCTGGGAGGTCGTGCGGTGCGGGTGCTGCAGCGCTACCTTCGAGAACGACGGCCGAGGCTTGACCGCGGTCGGTCGGAGGGGGTGGTCTTCCTGAATCAGCACGGGCGGCCGCTGAGTCGCATGGGGGCCTGGAAGATCATCGACAGGCACGTGCGCAACGCCGGAATCGACAAGAAGGTCACGCCGCACACCTTCCGGCACAGCTTCGCGACGCATTTGCTCGAGGGAGGCGCCGATCTGGTTGCCGTGCAGGAAATGTTGGGGCACGCTGACATCTCTACGACCCAGATATACACGCATGTTGACCGCCGATATCTTCAGGACGAACATCGCCAGCACCATCCGCGCGGGTAGCGCGGGGTGAGCGCCGTTTCCCGCGTACTCAACCTGTCCCGCAACCGGCAATCCGTGCGTCGATTTGCCGATCGACGAATTCCGTCGGAGATCCTTCTTCGGGTCCTGGAGTGCGCGCGGTACGCGCCCTCGGCCCGAGAGGACCAACCGTGGCGGTTTGTGGTGGTGCAGGACGCTCTGACGCGCCACCAGATCGCGCGAGCCGTGTTCCAGGGCGACCTGATCCGTACGGCTCCCGCCCTGATCGTCGGCTGTGCGAGGGTCCATTCCAACATCGCTGGGAGCGGTCGGCCGAGCCATCCGATCGATCTCGCCGCCGCCACTGAAGCGATGGTACTCGGGGCTGCGGACATGAGTCTGGCCACGGCCTGGATCACGGGATTCCGCGAGGGCGCGATACGGGAGGCTCTGAGCATTCCGGCCGACGTTCCGGTGGTGACCCTCCTGGCCCTCGGTTACCCCGATGGTTTCCAGCGCCTGGCGGATCGGCGATCCGAAGACGTGAGCATCGCGTGGGATCGGTGGAACGCCACCGGCGGCGGGGAACAGTGAACGCCCGGCTTTTCTCGGGTCTCCATCCGGCCCGGTCGGTTCTGTCGCTGCTCGCGGCGTTGGCGGTCCTGGCGCCGCCGCTCGTTGCCCAGGACGTCGCTTTTCATCCTCGAAAAGGCAACGCGCTCGACTCGAAGCTCACGGATTTCCTGGCGCGTGGAGGCGCTCAGGTCTGGAAGCGGGACACGGTCGTCTCCTCCGAAGGACAGGTGCGCGGCGATCTTCTGGTTCTCGAGGCGCAGGTACGGCTGTCGGGATCGGTTGAGGGAGACATATATGTCGTGGACGGCGACCTGTTCCTGAGACCGGGCGCGCATGTGTCGGGCGACATCGTGGTCCTGGGCGGCGGATATTACGGATCGGGTATGGCCACGGTGGACGGGGATGTGACGTGGCGACCCGCAGAGCGCTACACCGTGACGCCATCGGCCGGAGGCTTCGAGATCCACCCGGTGGTCGATGTACCGGACGCGGTTGATCTGCACGGGCTCTACGGATTCGAGGCTCCCACCTACGACCGGGCGAGTGCCGTGACCCTGGCCTGGGGGATCACGCTCAGGGCGGCGACCTGGGCGTGGCAGCCGACTCTCGAGCTGGTAGGCAGGTATCGCTCCGGACAGGGAGAGTTCGAGGGCACGGTACGTCAGTTCTGGCACCCGGGGCCCGTGGAGTTCGGTGTCGAGGCTGAGCGCATCACGCGGACCAACGAGGACTGGATCCGGGGAGGCGTGTCGAATTCACTCTCGTATCTCTTCCTCGGCGACGACTTCAGGAACTACTACGGTGCGGACAGGGTCGCCTTCGTTCTCCGCGGCAGCGGGGACCGGTGGTGGACACCCATGTTCCGGGTGGAATGGGAGGATGCCTGGAGTCGCAGGGCAGGGGACCACTTCACGTTCTTCGGGTCCGACACGGTGAGAGACAACCCGTCGATCGATGATGGAACCGCCTGGAGCGCCGCGCTGGCCGTTTCCGCGGATCGCAGCACCGGCGAAAGGGGACGGCTCGTGGGTGAGGTTCTGCTCGAGGGAGCGGACTCCACGCTGGCCGGTGATTTCTCGTATCTCCTCGGCGAGGTGTCGGCTCGTTGGCTTACGCCCGGGTTCGGGACCCATGAGATGGACCTCTTCGCCTACGTGAGGGGCGACCTGGCGGGCTCGCTTCCCGGACAGAGGTGGACCGGGTTTGGCGGCCGGGCGACCCTGCCGACCTACGACGTGATGGCTTTCCGGGGGCCGCGCGTGGTGTACGGGCATGTCGGGTACGCCATTCCGATCCAGGCGTTGACGGCCGGTATGCTCGGAGCGCCCGGTGTCTTCGCGCGAGTGGGAACGGGGAGAGCCTGGGAAGAAGGGCAGTCGGCCGACTGGCGGGTCAACCTCGTTGCGGGGCTTCGTTTCTGGGTCCTGGAGGGAGGCATCGCCTGGGATCCCGACGCAGGCGATGCCAGAGGCTATGCGATATTCAGGTTCCCGGGGGATCTCTGAGCAGACCCTTTGACACCGCCTTCCGGCACGGACTACTTTACGGAGCGTGAAATTATCGTCGTCACGCATCCGCTTTCGGCCCCTCGCGGTCGCCTCTGCTTCCGGCCCAAAACCGTGCGTCGACGTTTCTTCTGAAGCCGTGTTCCCCGTCCAGGGCGAGATTCGCCGGGGCAGCACGATACACACCCGAAAGTGAGAATCAATGCCTGACACGCCATCGGCGGACACGAAATACATCTTCGTCACCGGGGGGGTGGTTTCATCGCTCGGCAAAGGAATCGCCGCGGCATCCATCGGCCGGTTGCTCGTCGAGAGAGGACTCACGGTCACCATCCAGAAGTTCGACCCGTATATCAACGTTGATCCGGGCACGATGTCGCCTTTCCAGCACGGCGAAGTCTACGTCACGGATGATGGAGCGGAGACCGACCTGGACCTCGGACACTACGAGAGGTTCATCAACGAGTCCCTCTCGCAGGCGAATAACGTCACCACGGGCCGTATCTACCAGAACATCATCACCAAAGAGCGTAAGGGGGACTTCCTGGGTGCCACCGTCCAGGTCATTCCTCACGTTACCGACGAGATCAAGTCCTATATCCAGATGCTGTCTCCAGGCCACGACGTGGTCATTACCGAGGTCGGTGGCACCGTTGGAGACATCGAGTCTCTGCCGTTTCTCGAGGCCATTCGGCAGTTCCGACAGGACGTGGGCTGGAAGAACACGGTCTTGATTCACCTGACGCTCGTTCCCTACATCGCGGCTGCCGGAGAGCTCAAGACCAAGCCGACGCAGCATTCCGTGCGAGAGCTGATGGAGATCGGGCTGCAGCCGGACATCCTGGTGTGCCGCACGGAGTGGCCTCTTCCAGAGGAGGTCCGCAGGAAGGTCGGACGATTCTGCAACGTGGACATCCGGGACGTGATCGAGAGTCGTGACATGGACACGATCTACGAGGTCCCTCTCCGCTTCCGGGAGCAGCGGCTGGACGATCGCATCATCGATCACCTGGCTCTATCGACGCCAGATCCGGACTTGAGCGCGTGGGAGACGATGGTCGAGCGGATCAAGCATCCCGGGTCAGGGAAGGTCCGGGTGGGTGTGGTCGGCAAGTACACCTCTCTCGTCGATTCCTACAAGTCCATTCAGGAGGCCTTGATACACGGGGGCATCGCCAACGATGTCGCCGTGCAGATCGACTGGCTCTCGTCTGAGGCCATTGATTCGCAAGGCACTTCGACCCTGGAACCGTACGACGCGGTGCTGATACCGGGCGGATTCGGGCAGCGCGGGGTCGAGGGAATGGTGGACACGGTTCGGTACCTGCGAGAGCAGGGGGTTCCGTTCCTCGGGATCTGCCTCGGCCTGCAATGCGCCATCATCGAGCTTTCCCGGAACGTCTGTGGCCTGGAGGGAGCCGATTCGTCCGAGTTCGAGCCGGACACTCCCCATCCGGTGATCTCTCTGCTGGACTCCCAGATGAAGGTCACCATGAAGGGCGGGACGATGAGGCTGGGAGCGTACCCTGCACACCTGGTGGAGGGCAGTCGAGTAAGGGAGATCTACGGAGAGGACGAGATCTCGGAGCGCCACCGTCACAGGTACGAAGTGAACAACGAGTATCGCGAGGTGCTGGCGGAGGCGGGGATGGGTTTCAGCGGTGTCTCCCCGGGCGGTGGACTCGTCGAGATTATCGAACTTGCGGATCACCCGTTCTTCGTGGCTACACAGTTTCACCCGGAGCTCAAATCCAGGCCGACCAGAGCGCATCCGCTCTTCGCGGCCTTCATCTCGGCGGCGTTGGATCACCGGCGGGCACGTCCAGCTGATGCCGGTGAGGTGGGGGACCGATCCGGCCTGGCTACGGCTGGCCGGGAATGAACATTCTCGATCCCGGTGGTAGGTTTCTCATCATCGCCGGGCCATGCCTGCTCGAAGACGACAGTCTGAACCTCCGTGTGGCCGAGGAGGTCAAGGCCATGGCGGAGCGTCTCGGCGTCGCGGCCATCTTCAAGGCATCGTTCGACAAGGCGAATCGTACGAGCGCCGGGTCCCCCCGGGGGCCCGGGCTGAGCGAGGGCCTGAAGCGCCTGGAGGCGGTGCGCGACGCGACCGGCCTTCCCGTCCTGACCGACATCCACGAGCCGGATCAGGCCCGGGCCCTCGGCCAGAGAGTCGACGCGATCCAGATTCCGGCGTTCCTGTGCCGGCAGACGGACCTGCTGACCGCGGCCGGGAGCACCGGCCTTCCCGTCAACATCAAGAAGGGCCAATGGCTGGCTCCGGAGGACATGAGCTATCCGGTCCAGAAGGTGCGGGACGCGGGTTCTGGCGGGGTCAGCGTGACGGAACGGGGGACGGCCTTCGGCTATGGTCGCTGGGTGGTGGACATGCGCAGCTTTGCCATCATGCGCGAGGTGTGCGGTTGTCCCGCGTTGTTCGATGCCACTCACTCGGTGCAGCTGCCGGGAGGGGGGGGTGGAGGAGCTTCGAGCGGTGGCGAGCCCCGCTGGATCGAGACGCTTGCCAGGGCCGCCGTAGCGGCGGGCGCCGACGGGCTCTTCGTGGAGACCCATCCCGACCCCGCGAGCGCTCCATCGGACGGCGCCAATATGCTGCCCCTCGAGCGACTCGAGGGTCTCCTGGAGGGGCTGCTTGCCGTGCGCGAGGCCCGGGACCGAGTGTCCGGACGATCGGGATGAGTTCGATATCGAGCGAGCAGGCTCGCAGGATCCGGGTGGTCCTGCTGGATGCCGATGGCGTGATGACGGATGGTGGACTGTACGTGTCCGCTGACGAGCAGCGAGTCACCGAGGGACGTCGGTTTCACGTCCACGACGGGCTCGGCATCCACATGCTGCGGCGGGCCGATCTCGTGGTCGCGGTCGTTTCCGGCAAGGTGTCGGCTCCGGTGCGCAGGCGAGCCGAGGCTCTCGGTATCGTGGAGATCCACCAGGTCTCTCCGTTCGGCAAGCTCGCAGCCGTGGGCGACATCCTTCGCCGTGTCGGTGCGGCCTGGACCGAGGCGGCATTCCTCGCCGATGATCTGGCGGATCTTCCGGTGCTTCGAGAGGTAGGGCTACCGGCGGCCGTTGACAACGCCGTGCCCGAGGTCAAGGAAGCCGCGGACTGGGTTGGCAACGTTTGTGGGGGGGCGGGTGCCGTTCGAGAGTTCAGCGAAGCCCTCCTGAAGGCGCGAGGGGAATGGAATTCGCTCGTGGAGGGGTACGTTGCGGAGTGCTACGAGCAGTGGAGGTCGGCCAAGAGTGAGTGACGGAAGCGCCGAGCGGCTGCACGAGTCGCGGATCATCGAGCGGGGCCGTGAGGTGCTGCGCATCGAGAGCGAGAGCGTGGCATCCATGGCGGGGCGTCTCGGATCGCCATTCGTCAGGGCTGTGGAGACGATCGCCTCGATCTCGGGCCGTGTCGTCGTCACGGGCATCGGCAAGTCGGGTATCGTCGCCCGCAAGCTCGCCTCGACCTTCTCGTCCACCGGCACGCCGGCGATCTTTCTGCACCCGGTCGAAGCCGCCCACGGTGACGTCGGAATGCTGGTTCGGGGGGATCTCCTCCTGGCCATCTCGAAGAGCGGGGAGTCCGCCGAGCTGGAGAGCCTGATGCCCGTTCTGGGGCGGCTGGGCATTCCCGTCATCGCACTCACCGCTGAACCGCAGTCGAAGCTCGCAAGCCGGGCGAATCTCGCTCTGGACGTAAGCGTTCAAGTGGAAGCATGTCCGCACGATCTGGCGCCCACCGCCAGCAGCACCGCTGCACTGGCCATGGGTGATGCCCTGGCCATGGCGGTGTCCGAGGTGCGCGGATTCGGGCCCGAGGACTTTGCCCGTCTGCACCCCGGAGGTGACCTCGGACGGCGCCTGACCCTTACCGTACGTGACGTGATGGTCACGGACGAAGAGCGAGTTCCCAAGCTCCCCCTGGACGGCAGTCTCGCTGCGGCCATGCACGAGATCGCGCACCGGCAGGGCACGGTACCGATTCTCGACGCTACCTCGCGGGTCGTAGGTGTCATCACGGCGGGCGACCTCACTCGGTACGCCGACGAGCACCCCGATTTCCTTGCGCACTCGGTCGATCGGGCCATGAACCCGGCTCCCAAGACGGTCGAGCCGGGGGAAATGGCCACCGGCGCCCTGGCTCAGATGCAGGAATTCGGCATCATGGCCATGCCCGTGGTGGCACCGGACCACCGGTTGGTGGGAATGGTTCACCTGCACGATCTTCTGCGGGCGGGGTTGACGTGAGCAGGCCGTGGAGTCCGCCCTTCAGGGGCGGGTTGAGCCGAGCGGCCCTTGGCTTGCTCTGTATGGCGGCGATGGTGGGATGTGAGAAGGAGAGCCAGAAGCCGTTGGCGTCGGATACCTTGCTGGGTCTCGAGGCCGACCAGGTGCTGGTCGGGGTCGAGATGAACCTCACCCGCGCAGGCGTTCGGAATGGGATCCTCGTGGCGGACACTGCCTTCAGTTTCCAGGAAGAAGGTCTGCTGCAGCTGCGCAACCTGGAAATCACCTTCTACGGCAGCACGGGACTCGAGGGGGGGGTGCTGACCGGTCGGGAAGGAGAGTACCGGTTCGAAACGGGCGATGTAGAGGTCAGAGGCGGGGTCGAGGTCACGGAGGCCGCGGGGTCGAAGCGTCTGGTGACCGAGAGGCTTCGCTATGCCGCGGAGGCGGACTCGCTCTACGGAGACACGGCCTTCGTGCTGTACCGGCCCGGTCTGGAGATGAGGGGTGACAGTTTCGTCAGCGATGCGGAACTCGAGAACGTACAGAGCCTCAATCCCAGCTTCGTGTCGGAAGGAGACCCTGCCGGCGCCCGGCGCACGCTTCCTGAATGATCATCAGTCTGCTGCCCACGGGTCCTGTCTCGATGGGTCTCTCTCGAATCCGGTCCGTGTTGGCCATCCTGGCGGTCCTGGCAGTGCCCGGATCGGCTGACGCGCAGGGCGCCCCGAGTTGCCAGCTCAGGGTCCGGGTGGTAGCCGCCTCGGGATCCGGGGCGCAGCCGAGGAGCAACATGCTGGCGATCCCCGGTGCCGAAGGGCAGTACGCGATGCACCTGGGAGGTGGACTGGTCATCGGCCAGTGTGGTGATGCCAGAATGACCGGGGATAGCGCCGTTCACCTGGAACACCGCGCTGAAGCCCGGATGATCGGGAGCGTGCGCTACAGGGACACGACCCGGGTGCTGGACGCGGACACCGTGACCTACTACGGCATGACCGACCGGGTCATCGCGATGGGTGACGTGCGGTTGGAGCGACTGCGCTCCGGTGCCACACTGGAAGGACCCCGGGTCGACTTCATGCGCACTCCGTTTCAGGGGAACCGCACGATTGCCACGGGAAGGCCCCACATGGTCCTGCCGACGGGCGGGCCGGGAACGGAGCCGTTCCTGGTGGACGCCGACCGGGCTGAGTTCCTGGGAGAAGATCGCGCAACCGCCCGCGGCAACGTCGAGATTCACAGGTCGGACCTGGAGGCGACCGCAGAGAGTGCTCGTTTCGATGCGGATGGTGTGGGGGTCCTGTACGGCCGCCCGATCATTCGCGGAGAGGGCTTCGAGCTCACCGGTGACAGTGTGGTAGCTCGTTTCGCAGACGACGAGCTTCGAGAGGTCAGGTCGTTCGGCGAGGCGGTGGCGACCGGAGAGGACTTCGAGCTGCAATCCGATCTCGTGACTGCCGAGTTCAGGGGAGGGGAGGTCGAGCGCTTGTGGGCGTTCGGCGACGGACGGTCGATCGCGGTCTCGGGGAGTTTTCAACTCGCGGGCGATTCGATCGAGTTTTCCCTCACGGCAGGCCGGATCGATTCCATCGCCTCGGTGGGGGGTGCCTCTTCCGTGGAGACCGTGCCGCACATTCCCGGCGAGCCACTGGTCGAGGCAGCCAAGGACCTGGACCCGGGTTCGAACTGGCTTACGGGCGACACGATCCGGGCCTTTTTCGGCGTCGCTCCCGCCGACTCGCTCCTCGCCCGGCCGGAGGCGGACCCGACGCCCGAACGAATCATGGCCCTGGGCAGTGCGCGGTCATTCTACGCCTCCGTTCGTGACTCCATCCGGTCCGAGGCTCCATCCCGGAATTACCTTCTCGGCAACCGGATCGAGGTGCTGTTCGAGGATGGAGAGCCCGCCGAGGTGATCGCCAGAGATGCCATAGGCATTTACCTCGAGCCCTCAACGGAAGGAGAAGGCGGTTGAGCACCAAGAGCGTCCTCAGGGCAGAAGGCCTGGTGAAGGCATTCGGCAAGCGGCGTGTGGTGGACGGTGTCGACCTCGAGGTCCACCAGGGTGAGATCGTAGGGCTTCTCGGCCCCAACGGGGCGGGGAAGACCACCACCTTCTACATGATCGTGGGGCTGCTGGGGGCAAACGCGGGGCGGGTGTATCTTGACCAGCAGGAACTGACTCGGGTTCCCATGTACCGCCGTGCCCGGGCCGGCATCGGATACCTGTCGCAGGAACCGTCGATCTTCCGGCGTCTCACGGTCGAGCAGAATGTCATGGCCATTCTTCAGACGCTCGACATGACTCGATCCGAGCGTCAGAGCCGGCTGGACGAGCTGCTCGGGGAACTGTCGATCGGGCACCTGCGAAAGAGCAAGGCGGATTCGTTGTCGGGCGGTGAGCGACGCCGACTCGAGATCACACGGGCCCTGGTCACTCGCCCCAAGTTCATGCTTCTCGATGAGCCGTTCGCCGGCGTGGATCCCATCGCGGTAGATGACATTCAACGCATCGTCGCTGAGTTGAGGGAGCGTGGCCTCGGCGTGCTCATCACGGACCACAACGTGCGCGAGACCCTCTCGATCACAGACCGTGCCTACCTGATGTTCAACGGCCAGATTCACATCGAGGGGCCGGCACAAACCCTCGTTGAAGATCCGGAAGCCCGCAAGATGTACCTGGGACTGGACTTCGAACTCTAGACTCCTCACAAGCGGTGCGGCGCGGCCCGTCCTGCAAGGGGTGTGCCGTGTGAACCGCGTACGCTATCTTACATGCAGCGCGCGGCCCGTGCGGTCGCAGAACCCGATTGAACGGAGTGGTCGAGTAGCCGATGGCGGATTTTAGACGAGGGCTCTCGCAGAGCCTCGGAATGCGGCAGGAGCTGAAGATCAATCCTCGCCTCTATCAGGCGATGGACCTGCTCTACATGCCTCTGCTGGACCTGCAGGCGCACCTGAAGCTGGAGGTGCTGGTCAATCCGTTCCTCGAGTTCACGGAGATGGCCGAAGAGGAGCTTCCCGAAGAGAAGCCGGAAGAAGACGAGGACGAGGACGAGGTCGATTGGGAAGAGATCCTCCTCAACGGCTTCGACGCAGGCGGCAGACGGAGCCAGTACGAGGACAAAGAGCACTACATGCCCACTCCGGCGGCACCGCCGGATCTCTGGGAGCACCTGCGCGAACAGCTCAATCTCCTCACGCTCGGGCCGCGTGAGTTCGCTCTTGGCGAGGAGATCATTGGCAACATCGATCGTGAGGGATTCCTCGCCTGCAGCCTGGAGGAACTTGTCGAAGCGGCCAACACGTGGTTGGCCGAGAGCGAGCCCGAGCTGTGGGCCGAGATGGAGCCCTTCACACTCGAGGAGGCGGAAGCAGTCCTCGCGGTCATCCAGGGCTTCTATCCTTCGGGTGTGGGTGCCCGTGATCTTCGCGAGACGCTTCTGATCCAGTTGCGGGAGCGGAAGGAAGACGAATCCCTGGCCTATAGGATCATCCAGGATCACTTCGAGCAGCTGGTGAACCACAGGTGGAGCGAGCTTTCCAAGGAGCACGGAATCTCCCCCCTGGACGTTCAGAGCGCCGCTGACTCGATCGCCAAGCTCGATCCGAAGCCCGGCCTCAAGTACGCGGACATGAGCGAGAATTACGTCATTCCCGACCTGGCGGTGGAGAAGGTCGATGGCGAGTACTTCGTGTTCCACAACGACTCGTCTTTGCCGCGCCTCAAGCTCTCTCGATCATACCGGGAGGTGGCCCAGGACAGGAATCAGTACCAGGGCGAGAACAAGGCCTTCATCTCCAAGAAGCTCAACAGCGCCCAGTGGATGA
>JBDHBK010000004.1:0-24165 GCA_039592635.1 Gemmatimonadota bacterium | reverse complement strand
GTCCAAAGGACCTCGATTCCCGTCGTTTGTCGTAACGTTGATACGGCGTGCGGGGGCTTCCGATGCACCTCGCGACCGCCCGCTTACACTCCGGATTAGGGAAAGTTCGCGGGCGGAGCCCGGGGGCCGTTGCTGTCTGTCTGCGGGCCGGAGTAGTTTGGCAATCCGAACTGCGTCGCACCACTTCCATGGACGGGCGGACGATGACGAACGCATGCCGACCCCCCCGTTTCCGGGGCTCGAAAATGGCCCTCGCGGCCGCCCTGGCGGGCGTTGGCGGTATAGCGGCGTGCGGCCTCCCCTCCGCCATGGGAGAGGCCAACTCGCTGATCGTCGTCGCCGACGACGCCCTGTGGGACCAGGTGGAGGAGCAGACGTACGCGGCGCTGGAACGCACCGTATATACGACGCGGAACGAGAAGATCTTCAACGTCACTCAGACCGGCCCCGAGTCTCCGGAGATCGGCCAGCTCCTGCTATGGCGCCAGATCCTGGTGTTCGGCACGCCCGACGACCCGCGCGTTCGGATGATCGCCGAGAAGGTCGGACGGTCCTCGGTCGAACCTGGCGAAGTCGTGCAGGCCTCGAACGTGTGGGCCCGTGGCCAGCTGGCGACCGCCGTCGTGCTTCAGCCCGGACGCGAAGCGGAGTCGTGGCGGGAGCATCTGCCGGGCCTGTCCGAGCATCTCGAGCAACAGTTCCGGGACTACGTTCTCAGGCGGATGTTCGTAAGTGGCGTGGACACGGCCACCAGCGACTTCCTGAAGGCCGAGTTCGGGTTCACTCTCGACGTGCCTCGTGTGTACCAGCGCGTTGACCGCGGCGAGGGCGTGGTGCTGATTCGGAACGACAACCCGGACCCCAGCGAGTTGATCCGATCCATCCTGATCCAGCGTGGCGAAGCGGTCGATTCCCTGGCGCCGGCGCTGGTCTACGTGTGGCGGACCCCGGTCGACGACACGCACTACAACGTCCCGCAGGACTTCGACGTGATCGCCGGCACGGGCCGCAGCTTCGACCTCAACGGTTCGGAAGCCGTCGAGGCCCGCGGCACGTGGAAGGACCGGGCGGCTTATCCCGCGGCGGGCCCGTTCATAGGGCGTGCGGTCCGATGCGGAGAGAACGTGATCTATTTCGACGCGTGGCTCTATTCGCCGAATCCGCGTCGCAGCAAGTACGAGTACATGATGCAGCTGGAGGAGATCCTTAATTCCTTCGCCTGCGTCCTCTGATCGAATCGCACGGAACCCTGGAAGAAAGCGCCTGACCACCTGATGTCTTTCGTTCACCTTCATTGCCACAGTGAGTACTCGCTCCTCGACGGAGCCAACCGGATCGATGACCTGATCGGCACCGCGGTTTCCATGGGAATGCCGGCCCTCGCGATCACCGATCACGGCAACCTGCACGGGGCCTGGGACTTCCAGGAAAAGGCGAACAAGAAGAAGATCAAGCCGATCATCGGCTTCGAGGCCTACGTCGCGTACGGCGATCGGCGCCAGAAGGAGAGGCCGAAGGACGCCCCGGCCGAATACGCACACCTCGTGGTGCTCGCGCGTGACCTGACGGGTTACCGTAACCTCGTGCGGCTCAGCTCCCGCGGGTACACGGAGGGATTCTACCGGAAGCCCAGACTCGATCACGAGATCCTCGCCGAGCACAACGAGGGCCTGATCGTGCTCAGCGCGTGCCTGTCCGGAGAGGTCGCGAAGAACCTGCAGTTCGGCCGGTACGATCGGGCGAAGGAGGCGGCCGAATTCTATGCCCGCACGTTCCCCGACCGCTACTACCTCGAGGTGCAGGACCACGGCATCAAGGGGCAGGACGAGGTGAACGCAGGGGTGTTCCAGCTGGCCGACGAACTCGGGCTGCCGGTCGTTCTCACGAACGATGCTCACTACCTGCGCCGGGAAGATGCCGACATGCACGACACGCTGCTGTGCATCGGCACGGGCGTCCTGAAGAGCGACCCCAACCGCCTCTCGTTCGACGGCGAGGAATCCTACTTCAAGTCGGCCGATGAGATGGCCGAGCTGTTTCCGGACCGCCCGGAGCTGATGTCGAACACGGTAGACATCGCCGAGTCCTGCGGAATTCAGTTCGAGAAGAAGCACCACCTTCCGGGCTTCCCCGTGCCGCCGGGCTTCGAAGACGACATGGCGCATCTCCGGCACCTGGCGGAGGAGGGCGCCCGCGAGCGTTTCGGTGACCCGCTCCCGGACGAGGTACGTGAACGGCTGGACTACGAGCTGGGGGTGATCGCGAAGACCGGCTACGCCGGGTATTTCCTGATTACCTGGGACTTCTGCCGCGCCGCGCGTGAGCTGGACATCCCCGTCGGCCCCGGGCGAGGGTCGGCCGCGGGATCGATCGTCGCCTACGCTCTCCGCATCACGGACGTGGACCCGCTCGAGTTCGACCTCCTGTTCGAGCGCTTCCTCAACCCCGAGCGCGTGTCGATGCCGGATATCGACATCGACTTCTGCTACGAGCGTCGCGGCCGGATCATCGACTACGTGCGGGAGAAGTACGGCGCGGATTCCGTCGGCCAGATCATCACGTTCGGGACCATGCAGGCGCGGGCCGCGGTGCGCGATGTGGGACGCGTGCTGGAGTTCACGCCTGCCGAACAGGACAAGCTGGCCAAGCTGATTCCCAACTCACCCGGTTTCTCGCTGTCCATCGGCGAGGCGGTCGAGAAGGTCAAGGAGCTCAAGGACCTCTACAAGAGCGATCCCCGGGCACACCAGCTCCTCGACTACGGCAAGTCCATCGAGGGCCTGTCACGGCATGCGTCGGTGCATGCGGCCGGCGTCGTGATCGCCCCCGGACCCCTCGACGAGTACGTGCCGGTGTGCCGGGACACGAAGAACGGCGGGCAGGTCATCACCCAGTACGACATGGTGGCGCTCGAAAAGGCCGGGATGCTCAAGATGGACTTCCTGGGCCTCCGCACGCTCACCGTGATCCACGACGCCGAGGGGGCGATTCACAGGCGGCACGGGGTGGACATCGACTGGGACGAGATCGGCCTCGACGATCCCGACGTGTACTCGATGCTCGCCACAGGCGGCACGCGCGGCGTGTTTCAGTTCGAGTCCTCGCTGGCCACCGAAAAACTGCGTGCCATGCGGTGCGACCGGTTCGACGACCTGATCGCCGTGAACGCCCTGATTCGCCCGGGACCTCTGGACACGGGAATGACCGACGTGTTCATCAGGAGAAAGCGCGGCTTCGAGCCCGTCGAGTACCCCGTCCCCGAGCTGGCGGAGGTGCTGGACAAGACGTACGGCGTGATCACCTACCAGGAGCAGGTGATGCGCGTGGCGAACGTGTTGGCCGGGTTCTCTCTCGCCGAAGCCGACGTGCTGCGGAAAGCGGTCGGCAAGAAGGACGCGGCGCTGACCAAGAAGGTGCTGAGCGACTTCCAGACCCGCGCGATCGAGCGAGGCACCCCCAAGAAGAAGGCCGCCGAGATCGCGGACCTGATTCGGACGTTCGGCCGCTACGGGTTCAACAAGGCGCACTCGGTCGCGTACGCGTTGATCTCCTATCGCACGGCCTGGCTCCGGAAGCACTATCCGGCCGAGTTCATGGCCGCCCTGCTGAGTTCCATCATCGACAACACGGACAAGGTCGTGCAGTACATCACGACCGCGCGTTCGATGGAACTGGAAGTCCTTCCGCCGAGCGTTTCGGAGTCACGCTACAAGTTCACTGTGGTAGACGACCAGAGGATCCGGTTTGGTCTCGGGGCCATCAAGGGAGTCGGGGAATCGGCCATCCGATCCATCATCCAGGCCCGGGAAGAAGAACCCTTCGAATCGCTGTTCGACTTCTGCCAGCGTATCGACCTCAGGCTGAACAACAAGCGTGTCCTGGAATGCCTCATTTCGTCGGGGGCGCTGGACGAATTCGGCGAACGCGGGGCCATGAAGACCGGGCTCGAGGCAGTACTCTCCGAGGCCCAGCTTCGCCAGCGCGAGCATGACACCGGGCAGGAGTCGCTCTTCGGTTCGACCGCCTCGGCAGATCGACCGGAACCCCAGCTGCCTCGGGTCGCGCCCCTCACCGAGGCCGAGCGCCTCAAGGACGAGAAGGCGGTGCTGGGCTTCTACATCTCGGGACACCCTCTCGAGCGCTACCGTGACCTGGTGGAGATGTTCGCCCTGGAAACCAACACCTCGACGATCTCGCAGCTGCGGGACCGCAGGGTCGAACTGGCGTGCGTCGTGACCTCGATGAACGTCAATGTCGGTCGGAGCAGCGGGAAGGAGTACTGCAAGCTCACGGTGGAGGACTTTCACGGCACGGCGGGGGCCATGGTCTTCGGCGACGTCTGGCAGGAGACGAAGGGTCTGTTCGCCGAGGACGCACCGGTTCTCATCGAAGGACAGGTGTCAGGAAACTCGCGAGATGAAGAGAATCCCCCCATCTTTGTAGATTCGGTCCGCCTGCTCAAGAGCGTGGATGCGAGCGGTGGGATCGCGGTGTGCATCGAACTCCGGGAGGGAGACGAGGCGCATCCGGGCGAGTTCAAGAACGTGCGCGAGGTGCTCGCATCGTCTCCGGGCGATGCGGCGCTCTACTTGAAATGGCATCCGGAGGGCAACGGAGTGACGCCCCCGATGCTGGCTTCGAGTTCGCTCAAGGTCGAGCCCTCCGCCGCGCTGCTCGCGGACCTCAGGGCTCTGCTGGGCCGGGAGCGGGTACACCTGATTCGCGGATAGAACGATGAGCGAAGAGGCGCAGGACAGACTTCTGGACATGAAGAAGCATCTCGAGGGACTCCGCAGTCTCGCCGAGGAACGCGGAATTGACGTTACCGGCGAGATGCTCGAACTGGAGAAGCGTATCGATAATTCAGAGCCGGGCGAACCGACGCGCTACGACCGCGTCCAGCTGGCGCGTCACCAGGAGCGCCCGTTCACCCTCGATTACATCCGCATGATGTGCGACGACTTCATCGAACTTCACGGCGACCGGACATTTCGTGATGATCCGGCCATCGTGGGCGGCTGGGCGACGCTGGACGGACGGTCCGTCATGATCCTGGGACACCAGAAGGGTCGTGACATGAAGGAGAACCTGCATCGGAACTTCGGCTCGCCACATCCGGAGGGCTATCGGAAGGCCGAGCGCCTGATGCAGCTGGCCGAGAAGTTCGGCCGCCCGGTCATCACGCTCGTGGACACGCAGGGCGCCTATCCGGGGATTGGGGCCGAGGAGAGGGGACAGGCTGAGGCCATCGCTCGGAACCTGTTCGTCATGGCTGGGCTCGAGGTGCCGATCATTTCATGCATCATCGGAGAAGGCGGCAGCGGAGGAGCTCTCGGAATCGCCGTAGCCGACCGTGTGCTGATGATGGACAACGCGATCTACTCGGTGATCTCTCCCGAGGGCTGTGCAGCCATCCTGTGGAGGAGCCGGGACATGGCGGCTGACGCGGCCGAGGCGCTGAAGCTCACGGCCCCTGACCTGGCCGATTCGGGAATCATCGACGAGGTGCTTCCGGAGCCCCCGGGTGGCGCCCACGTGGATCCAGAGGGAACGGCGGAAGTGCTGCGGGAGGCCATTCGCCGCCATCTCACCGATCTGGAGGAGATGAGCGCCGAGCAGCTCATCGAGACCCGTCGAGCGAAGTACTACGCCATGGGCGCCTGGGAGGAACCTGGCGCGGATGGCTGACGATCACAGCAGATCGCGCGGCCGAAGCGGAGGAGGCAGGAGCCGATCAGCCCCGCGTCCCATCAGCGACGGACGCAGCGGGAGCAAACGCCCGGTGCCGTCCCATCCGGCCCCACGTCCCATCTCCGCCTCCGGCACCCCGGCGGGCGGAAGTGGCCGCGTGTTCCAGATCGCCCAGGTCATGTTCAGGGGTGTCCGCTCGGAGTACTACAGCTACCGGGGCGACGTCCCGCTGGCGGACAACGAGTACGTGATCGTGGAAGCCGATCGGGGACAGGACCTGGGGTGGATCCGGCGCACGGCCGACGGAGAGACCCACAGCTGCGAGGGAGGGTGTGATCACGCGCACCACGGGCCCGTGGTTCCGCCGGCCCGAAAGGTCCTGCGGCGCGCTTCTCCCGCCGACGTCGAACGCAGACTGAAGCTGGACGAAAGCGAAGTGGAGGTCCGCTCGCGTACCCGCGCTCTCGTCGAACGCCATCGCCTGAAGATGAAGGTGAGCGAAGCCGAGTGGCAGTGGGATCGAAACAAGCTGACCGTTTATTTCACGGCCGAAAAGCGCGTGGACTTCCGCACCCTGGTGAAGGAGATGGCCCGAACGTTCAAGACCCGAATCGAGCTCCGGCAGATCGGCGTCCGGGACGAGGCCAAGCGCCTGGGCGGGATCGGGCGCTGCGGACGCGAACTGTGCTGCCGACTCTGGCTGCCCGAGATCGAGCCCGTCACGCTGCAGCTGGCCAAGGACCAGGGACTCTCTCTCAACCCGGCGCAGATATCCGGCGCGTGCGGACGCCTTATGTCCTGCCTGCGCTATGAACACGAGCAGTACGTGCAGGCCAGGAAGCGCTTTCCAAAGGTCGGCAAGCGGCTCGACACCAGCCGCGGCAGCGAAGAGGTCACCGGCTGGGACCTGTTCCGCGAGACCATTTCATTGCGAGGCAAGGACGGCGAGACGCGCACCGTTGGGCTTCAGGACCTCAAGGCCGAGACCGCAGCCGCCCGCAAGGTCCGTGGACGTTCCTCGTCGGATTCGTCCGACTGACCCCTCCTCTCACCGCAGCACCGAGGCTTCATTCCGTGTCCCGATACTACCTGACGACGGCCATCGACTACTCCAATGGCGATCCCCACATCGGCCACGCGTACGAGAAGGTGGGTGCCGACGTGGTCGCCCGCTTCCGCCGCCTGGCCGGAGAAGACGTGCACTTCGTCATCGGCATGGACGAGCACGGCCAGAAGGTGGCGCAGGAGGCTGCCGGCCAGGGCCAATCGCCCCAGGAGCTGGTGGACGAACTGGCCATCCGGTTCGAGGGAGTATGGGAGCGCTTGCAGATCTCGCACGACGACTTCATCCGGACCACCGAGCCCCGCCACAAGCGCGCGGTACAGGCCCTGGTCCGACGAATTCGGGAGACGGGCGACCTTTATCAGGATCGGTACGAGGGCTACTACTGCACGGGCTGCGAGGCCTTCAAGCGTGAAGCCGAGCTCGAAGACGGCCGTTGCCCCATCCATCCGACCCGCGAGATCAGCTGGACGGACGAGGAGAACTGGTTCTTCCGCCTGTCGGCGTATACCGAGCGTTTGATCACGCACATCGAACAGCACCCCGAGTTCATTCAGCCGGAGAGCAGGCGAAACGAGATCCTGCGTCTCCTGGAGGGGGGTTTGGACGACATCTCGGCTTCCCGCTCGCGGGTCCCGTGGGGTGTGCCGTTTCCGGACGAGGAAGGGCATACGGTCTACGTCTGGTTCGACGCTCTGCCCAACTACATCTCGGCGATCGGCTATCCGGAGGCCGGGTTTGGCGATCGGTGGCCCGCTGCCCTGCACGTGATCGGCAAGGACATCACCCGCTTTCACTGCGTGATATGGCCCGCCATGCTGCTCTCAGCCGGGCTGGAGCTCCCGGGAACGGTCTGGGGTCACGGATTCGTCAAGATCGGCGGTGGCAAGCTCTCGAAGTCAGAGGCCAGCCTTCTCGACCTGGATCATCTGATCGACCGGCACGGCCCGGACGCGTTCCGCTATTTCCTGATGCGCGAGATACCCTGGGACCGGGATCGGGACTTTGCATCCGTGGATGCGTTCCTCCAGCAGTTCGACGAGCGATACAACTCGGACCTGGCCAACGACCTCGGCAACCTGCTGAATCGCACGGTCTCGATGGTGCTCAAGTACAGGGATGGGGTCGTCACCCGGTCTGGAGCCACCGAACTGGACTCCGTGATTGACTCGGCCCTCGAGGGGTATCAAACGGCGATGCGAGACCACCGCCTGCACGAGGGCCTGGACGCTTCCATGTCGATCGTCAGAGCGGCAAACGGATTTATAGACTCGGAGCAACCCTGGAAGCTGGCGAAGGACCCTGCGCAGCAGGCCCGCCTGGACGACGTGCTGGCGGCGCTGGTTCGCGCCCTCGCCACCACGGCCGTCACTCTCGAACCGTTCATTCCGACCAAAGCGGCCGAGATGTGGAAGCGCCTTGGTGGCGACGAACTGCCCTCCCTGGAGCACCTTATGGCCGAGCTTCCAGCGACCGTTCCGGCACGGTGGGACACCGTACTGTTCCCGCGTGTCGAGATGGAGGCAGGGAGCGACTGACGGGCCGCGCTTGACACCCGTTCCCGGGCCGGATTAGTGTCCTCTCGTCCCGCTCGGATCCGTCTGTTTCGTCGGAACCGAAGCCAAACAATCAGTTCACATGCACTTACACCGAATCGGTGTGATCGTGTGTTCTCGTTCTCCGAGGCCCGCGTCTTGCTCAAGAACGCCGGGCGGCGGTGATCGTATGGCGGGATGGGCCGGTTTGACCGGTCGATCGGTAACAGATATCAGGGTACGGAAAAATATGTCGCTACACGGATCCACCGGTACCGGGCACGAGGGACCTGCCCACTGGACGGTCCAGATCATGCCCGATCGCGGTGGACGCATCCGCACGGTGCGCGTTTCGCGCCGCGTGGTGCGCCTGGCCGTCGTGGCAGCCGCTACGTTCGGGCTGGTCATGGCCGCGTTCGTCGTGAGCCTCGGCCTCGATGGAGCTCGTGAGGCCGAGTTGGTTCGGCTCCGGCTCGAGAATCGGCACCTGACCCAGAATCTCAGCAAGGTCGAGAACCAGGTCGGCGCGCTGACCAGCACGGTCGACGATCTGTCCGAAGCGGAGCAGAAGTTCCGTATGCTGGCCGGTCTCCCGGACCTGGGCGACGAAGTCCGCGCGGTCGGCGTCGGCGGGCCCCTGCCGGAGGCCGCCGAGAGGGAGGAGTTCCTCGCCGCGTCACCGCAACTGGCCGAGCGCACGTACGCCACGGCGTATGACGCCGAGTTGCTGATGCGCCGGCTGGACCTCCTCGGCAGTTCGATCGACGAAGCCATGGACTCGGTCGAGATGCATCGCCAGGTGTTTCTTGCCAGGCCGTCGATTCGACCCGTGCAGGCCGACGAATCCTGGATCAGCTCCAGCTTCAGCCAGAGCCGGATGCACCCTGTTCTTCAATACAATCGGCCACACCCCGGTCTCGACATCTCCGCGCTGGCTGGAACGCCGATCCTCGCTTCAGCCGCGGGCAGGGTGACCTACGCCGGGACGCGGTCGGGCTACGGCAAGACGGTCGAGATCGATCACGGGTTCGGTTACAAGACGCGCTACGCGCACGCCGGCAGCATCCAGGTGAAGCGTGGCCAGCGCGTGGATCGCGGCGACATTTTGGGCGAAGTCGGAAAGACCGGACTGGCGACGGCACCGCACCTTCACTACGAGGTGCTGATCGACGGCCGGCAGGTGAATCCCAGGCAGTACCTGCTCGACGACATCGTATACGAGTGACGCGGGCGGCCTCGCGGGCCAACGCGAGACCGATCTTGCTGCACCATTGATGCACACCGGGGGCCTTCCAGCGGGAGGCCCCCTCGTCGTCCGTGGAACGGGCGGCGGGAGAATGTGTTTGAAAATCGACCAGGCGGCCGGTAGATTTGCGGGTCGCGATGCGAAGATCAACGCTCATCCAACGTGGAGACACGGATGCGAGGCAAGCGCAGTTTCTTTCTGATCATCGGCACCGCCGTGGCGCTCAGCGCGTGCGGGGGTTCCGACGTAACCGTGCAGGTCCTCGGAGAAGGCGCGGACGGACCCATCCCTCAGGCCAATCTCGAGGTCTTCTTCTATCCGTTCGATCGTGATTCGGTGTTCGACGCGCTCGACACCGAGGCGTCCACGCCGAAGCCGCAGATCCCGGAGGAGATGCTGACCACGTTTGCGGAGATTCGCGCCCTCCAGGAGGAGTGGCGGGACAAGGAAGCGGAGTGGTCCGAGGCACGCGACCGGATGCAAATCCTGTCCGAAGAGATGCAGGCCATGGATCCGCGGGCTCGAGGCACGCGTGAGTACATGTCCAAGTACGAAGAATTCGAGCAGCTCGAGGGCGTGGAAGGGCGTCTCGACCGCGAGAAGCAGGCGCTGTTCGACCAGTTCACCGCCATGCAGGACTCTGTCACGACGCGAGTGGACGAGTTCAAGGCCGTACGCGATACGTGGGAAGACGAGGCGTACGCCGGGTACTTCGACATCGAGCAGTCCCTGGTCACTGAGTTGGGACAGCCGGTCTTCGCTGACACGACGAGCGCGGATGGCTATGTCACGCGGGCGCTTCCGGCGGGAGACTGGTGGGTCAACGCCAGGATTCGTGTTCCGGTTGGTGAGTTCGTCTGGAATCTCCTGATTGATCCGACGCAGGTGGACACACTTCGTCTCGATGTCTCCAACGGCGACGAGCGCGTTCGTCTCTGACCTGTGTTGATCGTCGGACGGGTGCGCGCGTGACCGCCGCGCGCACCCGCGTACAGGCGGCCCCTCTGGCGCACGCTGGACCCGGCCTCGCCGGACTTGATGCCTCTTACCCTGGCGCGGGAATCACTCCATGAACGCCCCGACGTCCGAATCCACGAGCGGTCTCGGCTTCGAGGTCGATCGCGACCACGTCGGGTGGCTGACTTTCGATCGCCCGGACGCCTCGACCAACCTCCTGACACCAGCATTGATGCAGGAGCTCGACGCGCTGCTGTCGCAGCTGGAGTCGCGCATCGCGAATGGCCAGATACTCGCGCTGGTCCTTCGCAGCGGGAAGGAGGGCGCGTTCATCGCCGGCGCGGATGTCGAGGCCATCGCGGCTCTGTCCTCCGCCGCGGAAGCCCGGGCGGCCAGCGCAGAGGGGCAGCGCATCTTCCGGCGCATCGAGCGCCTGCGTGTTCCGACCGTGGCCGCGGTCGATGGAGCCTGCATGGGAGGCGGAACCGAGCTCATCCTGCACTGCGACTATCGCGTCGCGTCGGACCGAAACTCGACTTCCATAGGCCTCCCGGAGGTGCGGCTCGGCATCCTGCCCGGGTTCGGAGGAACGGTCAAGCTTCCACCCCTGGTCGGAATGCAGAACGCGTTGGGGATCATCCTGTCCGGAAAGCCGGTCCGTCCCTCACGGGCGAAACGGATCGGCCTCATCGACGAGGTAGTGCCGGCGGCTAGGTTCAGGAGCGCGGTGACTGAGTTCGTGGCCGGGGTGATCGGAAAGCGAATCGAGCGCACCGGCCCGGCGCTCGGTTTGGGTCGGCGCCTTCTGGAGGGGACCGGCCCCGGGCGCCGAATCATGTTCGGTGCCGCGCGCAAGCGGACGTCTGCCGAGGTCGGGGCGTTCTATCCGGCTCCCTTCAAGGCCATCGATGTCCTGGCGGACGCGGTGGGAATGAAGGCGGACGAAGCGTACGCTTTGGAGGCCACAGCGCTCGGGGAGCTGGCCGTAACCCCCGCGTCCCGAAACCTCGTACGGGTCTTTCGCCTGTCGCAGGCGGCCCGGAAGGCGCTGCCCCCGGACGTCGCGACGCACAGGCGGCCCGTCAACCGAATGGGCGTGGTCGGGGCCGGGGTGATGGGCGGATCCATCGCCGAGCTGGCCGCCGCGCATGACATCCCGGTCGTGCTCAAGGACATCGACCAGGACGCGCTCGACTCCGGGCTGCGACATGCTGGAGACCTGCTCCGGAAGGCGGCGGCCGCCCGGGTTTTCAGCGAAGAGGAAGCTTCGCTCAAGTTCGCCCTCATCACGGGCACCCTGGCATACGACGAGTTCGAGGGTGCCGACCTCGTGGTGGAGGCGGTCGTCGAGCGGATGGCCGTGAAGCAGCAGGTCCTCAGGGAAGCCGAGGCCTCGGCTGACAGGGCGGTGCTCGCCACCAACACCTCCGCGCTGTCGGTGGACGAGATGGCGAACGGCGTGAAGCGACCCGGTTCGGTGCTTGGCCTCCATTTCTTCAACCCGGTGCACAAGATGCCCCTGGTCGAGGTGGTGGCCGGTCCCCGTACCTCCCCCGAGGCCCTCGCGACCGGGTTCGGCCTCGTCCTCGCGCTGGGCAAGACTCCGCTGCTGGTGGCAGACCGTCCCGGATTCCTCGTCAACCGCCTCCTCGCCCCATACCTCAACGAGGCCGGCTTCCTGCTCGAAGAGGGAGCTTCGATCGAGGCGATCGACGGTGCGCTGGAAAGCTTTGGAATGCCCATGGGCCCGCTGCGTCTCCTGGACGAGATCGGCTTCGATGTCGCCCTGCACGCCAGCCGGGAGATGGCGGCAGCATTTGGAGAGCGGATGCGACCCTCGGGCGTGCTGGATCGCATGATCGAAGACGCCCGCCTTGGCAGAAAGAACGGACTGGGCTTTCACCGGTATCAGGATGGCAGCGACCGTGGTGCGGATCGGACCGCTGAGCTCCTTCTCGCGAGAGAAGACGCCGCCGGACCGGCAGAAGTGCAATCCAGCCTCCCGGCGGAGAAGATTCAGAGACGGTGCCTGTACATCATGGTGAACGAGGCCGCCTACGCGCTGGAAGAGCAGGTCGTCGAGGGACCGGATCCCGTGGATCTCGCCATGGTCATGGGAACGGGCTTCCCTCCGTTCCGCGGCGGGCTCTTGAGATGGGCCGATGCCGAGGGCATCCCGGAAATCCACGATGCGTTGTCGGAGTACGCCGGCACGCTCGGAAACCGTTTCGCCCCGGCACCGCTCCTGGTGCGGATGGCGCAGCAGAACCGGACGTTTACCGATCTTAACTAAGCGCCTGATCAACCGTAGATCGCGCACCCGCGGCGTGCCGGCTCGCGGCGATGCCGGGACTCCGACTGTCGCTATCGTCTACCGCCGACCGCCCGATGACGTGCAGCATTTCTCCCAGGAGCTCCTGCACGACGGCGCGGCCTGCAAGATCACCCTCCTCGTGCTGGAGCGTCACGATCCTCCCCTGCCCGTGGGAGAGAGCGCTGTTCCACCGGGCGGGGCGATCCTGTGGTTCATGTTTCCCGGTCGATCGTACGAGGTCGGAGCCCTGTACGATGAGAACGGTGTCTTCCTGGGCTATTACACGAACTTCGTACAACCGCCAAGTCCCGAAACGGCGGTCTGGCACCTGACCGATCTCTTCCTGGATGTATGGCAGGGCCCCGAGGGGCCACCGAAACTCCTGGACGAGAGTGAGCTGACTGAGGCGGCGGAGCGTGGCTGGGTAGGAGCGGAGGAGGTCGCCCGCACCCGGGCGGAGGCCGCCGCGGTATTGCGGGCCGCGCGGGCCGACCGCTGGCCTCCCGGGGTGGTATCACGTCATCCCCTGCAGGCCGTGCCATCCCTGCGGTTCCGGCGCGATGCCCCCGGGACGTTCTTCGCCAACCTGGTGGTGGGTCGCTTGATCGCGTTCGGCATCTATGCGCTGGGCGCGATATCGATCACGTCTGTCGTGTTCTCCGCGTTCACCAATGCCCTTCAACCGGGCGCCGGCCTCACGGCGGCCAGGGTCGGGTGGCTCGGGATGATCGGGCTGGAGCTCGTGGTACTCCTGGGGCTCGCCCTGGCGGGCAAGCTGCCGGCCACGCAGAGGCCGCGCCCCGAGGAAGCGCTGACCGAACGGTTGCTGTTCTTCGGGACCCTGGTGTCGGGGGCCGCCGTACTGCTCTATCCGGACAGCCAGTTGTGGAAGGGAGCGCTGACTGGACTGTACGCCACGCTGGCCGTGTTCCTGTCGATCTTCGCCGTGAGCCGGGGTGTGTTCGACCGCCGGTTTCCGGCCCTCGCCGTGAGCGGGCTCGTCGTGTGCGTCGTGGCCCTCCTGGTCCTGCTTCTGTAGGGCTGCCCCGCGGCCCTGTCGTCGCTAGAAGAAGCCTGTTGAAGAACTGGAGTGGCCGCGCGAGTGGTGCTTGCGCGTCTCAGAGCAGGAACGACGACGAGTCGTAGCAGCGCTACGGCGAGGAGGAGAGACGAACGATCAGGCGCGCAACCACCACTCGCCCGAAGGGTTACGGCGGCACAGGGCCATCTTCTTCGTAGGTGCGCCTCGACGTAGCTTGGGCTATGCCTTCGGCGCACCACCTTGGATCTGGCCCCGTGGCGCTCGTAACGCGGTCCGCTCCAGTTCTTCAACAGGCTTCTATATCGGGCGAGTACGTCCGCGCCGAATGGCGATCAGGTCTCCCTCGACCCGCGCGCCCTGCCTGCTCTGATCCGCGTCTGCGGCAATGACCTCGCCGGACTCGACGAAGTTGTAGCGGTCGACGATACCCCGATGGATGCGGGCGCCCGCTCCGACACGGCAATGGTCCATGACGATCGAGTCGACGATCTCCGCCCCCTTCTCGACCAGCGTGTCGCGGCCCACGATGGAGCGCACGATGCGCGCACCGTCGACCACGCTACCGACACCGAGCGAGCTGTCCTCGATCGTCCCGGACAGGACACGGGGGCTGGCACGGTGATAGGCCTGGGAGTGGATGGGCCACATGCGGTTGTTCAGGTCGAAGCGGGGTTCGGCGCCCAGGAGGTCCATGTGGGCCGACCAGTAAGCCTGCAGGGTGCCGACGTCGCGCCAGTACCCGGTCTCTTCGTACGACTTCACGCCGGGGACTGCGTTTCGGTGGAAGTCGTAGGCGGCGACCTTGTACTCGGGATCGTTCACCATCAGTGGCACGATGGTGCTCCCGAAATCCGGTTCGAGGCCTTCCTCCATCACGTGCTTGAGGACCCTGACCAGGGCGCCCGGTTCGAAGATGTAGTTGCCCATCGATGAGTACGCCCATCCGGGGCGACCCGGCATGGAGGCGGGTTCGGCCGGCTTCTCCTGCCAGCCGACGATCGTATCGTCATCCCGGGCTTCGGCGACCCCGAAACCGATGGCGTCCTCTACCGGCACGGGCAGCATGGCCACGCTCAGATCAGCCTTCTTCTTCCGGTGGAATCGGACCATGTGACCGATGTGCATCCGGTAGATGTGGTCGGCCCCGAAGACGGCGATCAGGTCGGGGCGATAATCGTAGATCAAGTTGAAGTTCTGGTACACGGCATCGGCGGTCCCCTGGTACCATTCCTTGCTCACGCGCATCTGGGGCGGGACCACGGTGAGGAAGTCATCCGGGTGCGGGGTGCTGAGGCGCCACCCCTCACGCAGGTGATGGATCAGCGACTGAGACCGATACTGGACGAGCACGAAGTTCGAGTAGACGCCCGAGTTGAGCAGATTCGAGAGCACGAAATCCACGATCCGATAGCTCCCGCCGAACGGGACTGCCGGCTTGCTCCGCTCCTCCGTCAGCGGCATGAGCCGCCTGCCCTCACCGCCGGCCATCACCAGCCCGAGTATCCTCAGGTCGCCACGCATCACGCTGCTCCGTTCGTGTCCTGGATCACCTGGCGATACAGCCGCTCGTATTCGAGTCCGCTGCGGCGCCACGAGAAGTCGGTTTCCATCCCCGCCCGCCGGACCCCGTCCAGCAGGGAAGGTTCTGCATAGAGGTCACGGGCGAAATCCAGCGCCCACGAGAGGGCCGGGGCGTCGAAGTGATCGAACACCACGCCCGTCGCTTCGCCGGCCTCGAGAGCCGAGGGGGACGCGTGGGTCACACTGTCGGCCAGACCGCCCGTACGGTGGACGATGGGCGGCGTGCCGTATCGCTGGCTGATCATCTGGTTCAGCCCGCAGGGCTCGAACTCGGAAGGCATGAGAAAGAAGTCGGCCCCCGCCTCGATCCGGTGCGCGAGCGCCTCGGAGAATTCCAGGCGAGCCGCCACATTCGAGTGACGAGATGCCAGCTCGGTGACCAGGAGCTCATACCGGGACTCGCCCGTGCCCAGGAAGACGAACTGCGCATCCCGATCGACCAGGTCGTCTCCCAACTGGTCGACCAGCGACAGGCCCTTCTGGCCGACAAGGCGCGAGATCATCCCGAACAAGGGCGTGTCCGGGTCAGTCGGCAGGCCCACCTCAGCCTGTATCGCCGCCTTGCAGGCTTGCTTCCCGCTCATGTCGGAGAGGCCATAGTTCTCGGCCAGGTGCGGGTCCGATGCGGGATTCCATACGTCCGTGTCGATCCCGTTCAGGATGCCCGCGACGGGTGGATCCAGGTTCGCGATCCACCGGTCGAGGCCGAAGCCGAACCGGGGCATCCCTATCTCGTGCGCGTACCGGGGACTCACGGTCGTAACCCGATCTGCCGCCAGGATGCCTCCCTTGAGGAGGCTCACCCCCGTACCCTGGGCCAGGACTGCCGAGTCAGGCAGACCCGCCGCCCTGGCCGCGATCGATGTGAACCACCCCTGGTAGGCCATGTTGTGGATCGTGAGCACGGTAGCCGGAGCCGAGCCCCGCTCCGTGCCGTCGCGCACGAACACGGGCGCAAGTGCTGCCTGCCAGTCATGTGCGTGGATGACGTCCGGTCGCCAGTCGAAGGCTCTCGCGGCCGCCAGAGCGCCACGAACCAGCGTCGCGAAACGCAGCGCATTGTCCGGGTAGTCACCGTCGGCCGTGCCATACAGACCCGCCCGGTCGAACAGATCCGGCGCATCCACCCACCACACCTCGAACCCTGCCGCTGCCGTTGAGGATCGCACGGAACACGCTGGACCCGGACCGGTCGACACCTCGACGGCGGTTGCGTCGGCCTCCGGTCCGGTGGCGTTCAGGTCACGATAGAGCGGCAAGGCGAGGGCCACATCGTGACCGGCGGCAACCAGATGGGAGGACAGCGCACCCACCACATCTGCCAGTCCCCCGGACTTCGCCCAGGGAACGGCCTCGCTCGCGACCTGAAGAATCCTCATAGTGTGGTCTCTCGTATCGATCAGGTAGGTGTTGTGGCCATAATACCCGTCGTGGGTCGCTGCCGCGACGGAGCCGGCAGCCGGGTTCGGGTGGTCCTTTCAAGTGGCGCGAGGAATCTAGTGGCGAAACGGGGCGGCAAGGGACGAAGAGACCAGCCTGCGAAGACCAGGGTCCGGTTCGTAGCCGGTTTCCTGGCCTTCTTCGCCACCCTCTGGTTCCTGTGGGACACGTGGCTGGTCACTCCACTCAAGTTGTTCGTGGTCCTGCTGCACGAGATCAGCCACGGGCTCATGGCGGTGGCGACCGGGGGCACGATCGAGAAGATCGTGGTGACGCCGGACGTCGGGGGCGCCTGCTACTGCGGCGGGGGAGACGCGTTTCTCACGTTGTCCGCGGGCTATCTTGGCAGCCTGCTTTGGGGCGCTGCCCTCGTTCTCCTTGCCGCGCGACTGTCGCGGGGATCTTCCTGGATCACGGGGGCGATCGGTCTGTTCATCGGCCTCGTGACCGTGCTGTACGTGCGCAACCCGTTCGGTCTGGTGTTCGGGCTCGGCTTCGGGGCCGCCCTGGTCGCCGCGGCTCGCTACCTGACCCCGGTGGCGAACCGTCGGGTCTTGTGGGCCCTCGGCCTCACGAGCTGTGCCCGAGTTGCGTTCCGACGCACGCATGCTGGCGGAGATGACGGGGGTCCCGACCCTCGTGTGGGGGGGACTGTGGATTGCGGCGGCGCTGTTCGTCTGCTGGATGCTCCTCAGAAAGATCCTCAGACAGGCTTGACCCGCGTCAGGTTCTTCGGCCGCACCGGGCTCCGTCTGCTCGGAGACACGCCGGGACCCTTCACCTGGTCCCGGCCCGCAAGCTTGGCCTCGTACAGCCGGTTGTCCGCCCGCTCGAGCAGTCGGGTGATCTCTTCACCGTGCTCGGGCCACGAAGCCACGCCGATGCTGATCGTAACGTGTGCCACGTCCCGCTGGCCGTTGATGCGGATCGGATTCTCGGCGATGGCCCGACGGAGCTGTTCGGCCATGGTCACCGCGTTTGCCGAATTCGTCTCCGGGAGCGCGACCACGAACTCCTCGCCTCCCATCCGGGCGGCGAAGTCACCGCCTCGAACGCGGCTTCGAATCACTCTCCCCACGGACTGCAGGGCGGTGTCGCCAGCCGCATGGCCGTGCGTGTCGTTGAACTGCTTGAAGTAGTCGATGTCGATGGCCGCGATCGAGATCGGCCGGCCGTATCGGCGGGCGCGTGCCACCTCTCCCTGCCACCGATCCTCGAAGGTGCGGCGGTTCATCATGCCGGTCAGCGAATCGGCCGCCGAGAGGATGTGGGGTTTCTGCATTCGCAGATTCACCAGTGTCCCGAGCGCCCCCGCCGTGCTGAGGATGAGCACCCGCCCCAGCTGGGATTCGGGATTGAACGTGCCGTACGTGAACGGGGCGTACCCCGGCGCGTTCAGGTCCCACAGCAGGACGGCAACGAGAACGACGGCCGCGTACTGAAGCACGGCCGCCAGGCCCGCGACCGCGCAGGCCCTGTGATCGAGTCGGATGGTGGTCGCCGAAAGAGCGAGGAAGTAGAGGGGGAACACCATCTGGCTGTTGACCGCGGCGTGCGGATTTCCTGCGACCAGAAAGGCGGCCAGCGCTGCGCTCACCATGGTGACGTCGAACAGGGTGGTCACCAGGCCCATCCACCACCGATAGTGGGCACGACGGATCATCAGGAACATCAGGATGCTGATCGGAGTCGCGAGAAGCCCGCCCGCGAGGTGGATACGGGACTGGGCCACCTCGGGAGTCTGCCAGTAGAAGAATGCGGCCAGAACGAGAAGGGTCACCGTCAGCGCCACTCGGGCGCGAGCGATGATGAGTTCTCCATCTCCCCCGGTCTGGAGGAGTGATTCTTCGGGCGCCTGTGCAAAAAGCCGGCGCAATGCGCCAACGGGTTTCACTTGGTAGCGCAGCCTTCCTCGCTCGTGTTTCAGGTCAGCTCGACCCGCTCAACGAGCAATCGCCGTGCCGTTTCCCCGGCAGGAAGGCGCCTCAGCGCTGGGGGGAGGCCGGGAAGAAGGCTCCCGCGGGCCCAGGAAACACCACAGGGCTCTCAAAACCGCCATTTGATACGCTCGACACCCCGAACAACCAGTTGTCAATGATCAAGTTATCGAGCGTGGCTTCGGCTGTATCGCCGACGAATGCTGAATAATTCCATTCAGATTCAGTGGTGAGACGCCAGTAGATGCGGTATCCCGCAAGATCTGGTGCGACCGCCCGATCCACGGGATTCCAGGAGAGAGTCGTGCTTGGGGACACGGCCCCGGCAATACGCACTCCCGCAGGAGCGGGCGGCGCCGAGGCGATGGAGGCGAGGACCACTGCGTTCAGTGCGGTCAGTTTGGCGGCGTAGTCGAAGTCCACGCCGCTGATCACGTCCCCGTACTCGATTCCATCCTCGATCCTGAGGTCCTGGTGCTGCCGGTTGTAGTTCTCGTTCGTCTCCATGATGCGGACTCCGGCGAAGCCCGCGTCGTTGAACGGCCGGTGGTGACCGCCGCGCCCGAAACGGTCCAAACGGTAGATCATCATGACATCCAGGTTGGGGATGTACCGGTCGCCCATCACCTTGACGTACCGCGCGAGATTGCGAGACGGCGAATCCACCTCGCCGCCGGTGAAGCGCCTCATGCGCGCCTCCCGCTCGGTCTCCACGGCACGCGTTCCCTCGGAGAATACGCGTGCCGATGTGTTGTTCACGACCCCCGTGATGCCCTGGACGTTGCCGATCATGTCGTTGTTGAGCACCCCGGCGATCGGCCACCCCTCATCGAGCGCGAGCGCCGCGAGGTGTTGGCCCCCATACAGGCCTTGCTCCTCTCCCGAGAGCGCCGCGTACAGAATGGATCCGGAGAACTGGCGGACGCTCAGGACGCGGGCGGCTTCCAGGACACCGGCCACGCCGGACGCGTTGTCGTTCGCTCCCGGCGAGTCGGAGGTGAAGTCCAGCGGGTCGGAAACGCGAGAGTCGATGTCCCCGGACATGATGACATAGCGGTCCGGGTCGTGGATGCCGCGCTGGATGGCGATCACGTTGACGATTTCGACGGAGTGCGGGATTCGGTCTCCCCCTTCAACCAGGGTGCGCTGGTAGAAGACTTCGAGGCAGCCACCGCAGGCCGCCGAGATCTCGTCGAACTCGGCCTTGATCCACCGCCGCGCGGCCCCGATCCCCCGGGTCTCCGAGAGCGTGTCGGACAGCGTATGTCTGGTGCCGAACGAGACGAGGCTCCTGATGTCCGCCTCGATCCGACCTGGCGATACGGCAGCGACCAGCTCCCGCAGAACGGGTTGCTCCTGCGGCGGCGCAACCGTGGGACGGTCGGGTCCCGGCGAGGCGGCCTCCTGCCCAGCGAGTGGATCGGCTGCGCTCGCGAGTGCCCCGAGACTGACCGCCGCCGCGAGGATCGTCCTGAGGATCGTCGTCATTTCCTGTCCTCCGTCGGGTTCGTGCTCCGTCGGGCGGCCGGCACGTAACGGGCGAACGCGCGGTCCACGAGCTCTACCACGTCCGCTGCCGAGATTCGGTCCATGCGACCGGACCTGGCCCTGGTCGCTGCAGGATCGGGAGTTTCTTCAGGGTCGTGGTACGCGTCCACCACAAGGTCGTGGAACCGGGAGTACGGGCCGACTCTCGCCGGGTTGGTATGGCCGTACAGGCCGACCACCGGGACGCCGAGCGCGTGCGCCAGGTGGAGAGGCCCCGAGTCAGGGCTGACCAGGACGTCGCACCCGCCGACGGTCCACATCATCCGGCGGACGTCGTCAGCGAGAGTCGATACCGGCCGGGCCTTCGAGCGAGCCATGATCAGATCGGCGGCCGTCCGTTCGCACTCAGCCGGTCCCCCGACGAGCAGCACCGTCGCCCCATGTCGGTCGGCGATGGCATCCGACAGCTCCACGTACCGCTCCGCCGGCCAGTCCTTGCGGACGACGTTGGAGCCCAGGACCAGGCCGACGACCGGTCCCTTCGGCAGGCGGTCGAAGAACTGCGCCTGGTCGGCCAGTTCCTCCTCACTGAACGTGATACGCCACTCCAGGGGATCGGGGCGTGGAATCCCGAGCGGAGCCAGGAACCGCAGCAGCATGTCCTGCGTGTGAGCCCACGGACCCGCCACGATGTGGTGGTTGCTGAACCGCCACACTCCCTCGCGGACCTTCTCCCGATCCAGACCGAGCCTTGTCGGCGCTCCCGAGAAGAGCGTCGGGAATACGCCCTTGAAGTGACGCTGCATGTTCAACGTCAGGTCGAACCGCCGGCCTCTGAAGTCGTCCCGCAGCCGGGTGAGTCCTTCCATTCCATCGTTCTTCCGGAAGACGATGACGTGGTCCACGCTCGGGTGCTCCCGCAGCAGCGCAGCGGGAGCAGGCTCGGCCACCCAGGTGATGCGCCGGGTGCGGTCATCATCCTTGATGGCGTTGGCGACGGGAAGCCCGTGCACGACATCACCGATCCCCGTGAGCAGGACAATGCAGATTTCAGCGGCACGTTCGTCGAGGGTCATACCGGAAGGTATCCGTCGTCGGCTCCGCCGTCAGGGTCACCAGCGGTGGTTTGCGAGTCGGGCCAGGCCGACCGAGAATGTGTGCTTCCACGTTCCGCACGGGAGAGTACTGCATGCCCATCATCATTCGTGAAGCCGACACCGAGGACGCTGCACGCATTGTCCTGTTCAACCAGGCGATGGCTCGTGAGACCGAAGGTCGGGAGCTGGACCGGAAGGTGCTGACGAAGGGTGTGGAGCGGCTGCTCAAGGACCCGGCCCGGGGCCGCTACTTCGTCGCCGTGAAGGGCGATGAGGTCGTGGGCCAGGTGATGATCACGACCGAGTGGAGCGACTGGCGCAACGGCCTCGTCTGGTGGCTGCAGAGCGTCTACGTGTCGAAGCTCCATCGCCGCGAGGGGGTGTATCGCATGCTCCATGAACATGTGCGCGAGGCGGCGCGCTCGGAGAAGGTGCTGGGAATCCGACTGTACGTCGAACGGGACAACCTCGCCGCCCAGGAGACCTATCGGGCCTTGGGAATGGCCACCTCACAATACCTGATGTACGAGGAAATTTGGGCGTAAGGCGTTACCGCTAAACGGTTTCATTTACCGCGTCCAGGGCCCGACTTTCCCAGTCCCACTTAAGGGCGGAGGCACGATGCAGGAGATAGAAGTCTCGATAACCCGCCATATCCTACCGGCTGTAGTCATCGTCATGCTGGTCATCTGGCTCATCAAGCGACGAAAGAAGCCGCCGATCTCGGACTAGATTCGACCCGGAAGCCTAGTCTGGCCGCTTGCGCCGAGACTGGCGTCGGCGACGACGCTCCGCCGCCTTCGTCTTTCTGCGTTTGGCGGCGCTCGGCTTCTCGTAGTGGCGGTGCTTGCGGAAGTCCTTCAGGATGCCGGCTCTCTGGACCTTGCGGCGGAATCGCCGCAACGCCTTCTGGACGTCTTCGCCTTCGCGGATCTGGACCTCAGCCAATATTCAGCTGCCGCCTTTCGTCGCTCCTGTATAGGCGAACGGGGGAGACCGACGGCCTCCCCCGCCCCTTCTCATTCCACGCTACCGCGTCGTCGACCCGGCGGTCGACCGCGAATCAACGGTACGCGATCCCGATGTTGAAGCCCCAGAACTTCTGGTCGCCGCTACCGCCGGCACTGAACGCCCAATTGTACCGGATCGTGGTGAGGAGTGCGACTTCCGGCCGTCCCAGGGGGACGACGAGGCCCACTTCGGGCGCCCAGCCGAAATGCCACGCGTCATCGACGATGGCCGATACTCCGATATCCACCCGTCGTTCGATGTAGTACGTCCCCGCATTCACTCCGACGTACGGTCGAATTCCACCCCGGTCACCGAAGTAGTACGACGCGTTGCCCATCAGCGGTACCGTATTGAAGTACCTGAGCTGCGTTCCCGAGACGTCGGCGTTCGGCAGACTGATCGTGTTGCGCTCCGTCCCGAATTCATTCTTCTCGTTCAGGACGTTCCAGCCCACGTTGAACCCGAAGCTGTAGTTGGCATCGCGGCTGGGGACGTAGCGTGCCTCGATTCCGAGGCCGCGAAAGCTGTAATCTTCGATGAAGTTGATGTCCGAGTCCGAGTTCGGCGGAAGACTCGACGTTGCCGACATGTTGTACGTGATACCCCACCACCAGTCCTGTGCCTGCGCCTCACCGGTAAACACCAGCAGAAGCGCCAGCGAGGCGATGGTTCCCTTAATCGCTTTCATCATGTAGCTCCGATTCTCGCTGTTGGCTCAGTTGGTCCCGAGATACGTGGACTGGTCGAACGCCTGCTGGATGCCGCGGTCGATCCGGTCGGTGTTGATCGGCGACTCGGCTCGGCTGAGGACACCGGACAGAATGGCATCCCACTGCACGTTGAAGATCTCCTGATCGGGATCCGTGTCCGTGGGGTCGATCAGAGTCATTTCCAGGGTTCCCTGGTTCCAGCGCGTCACCGACACGGCGGGCGGGTACCCCGGGCCCCAGCCGGGCCCCCAACCGGGCCACCAGCCGCCCCAGCCCCACCACGGCCACCAGACGGTAGCGGAGGTCCGCTCCACGGCGGACACGCTAAGGATCATGAACAGGTCGGGAAGGTTATTCTCGTTCACCTGGTCGATCGGAATCCGCGCGTAGCCGTATCCCTGCATCCGGGCCGCGACCTGCGCCAGGATCTGGTCGTCGTAGCTGTGATCGATGTCGATCGCGTTCTCGCACTCCGGATCATCTACGTTCGTGCACACGTCCACGATCGTGTCCGGCATGGCGTACGTGCTGTAGCCGGAGAAGTCGTTTCCGCTATGGATGGTCAGTACGACGTCCGTCTCTTCCACGCTGCTGATGTCGCCCGGGTAACACGCCCCGAGGGCCACGATCAGCGCAACCGCGGCGAACAGGCTGCCAGGCCCGGCCAGCGTGCGCGGTCCGTTGAACCACTTCTGCATCAGGTATCCTCCTGTAATTGCGGCGCCCACGCGCCGTCCGGAAGAACGGTGACCGGCTCGCGCCAGCCCCAGCTTCCACGTCAGTGAATCCCCTACACCGCTCTTCCCCAAGCGTTCATGGCAAATGGGGAGGAGCGAATGTATGGGCACGGGCAATAGTGAACAACGACCGTGGGTTACGGTGCCGGACCCACGCCACGAATGACGAGTTCGCGGTGTGGCGGCGTCGCAACGACAGCTGGCCCGGGGGCCTGTGCCGGGAGGCGCCATCGACCGGCCGCAGCCGTCCGGGGGCCCGGAACCAGGCATGGACCCGGAGTCGCAGCACATATTCTACAACATCAACAACTCCATT
>JBDHBK010000003.1:0-17900 GCA_039592635.1 Gemmatimonadota bacterium | reverse complement strand
ATCGTGTGCTCGATCGAGAACTTCGACGCGATGGGAGTGCACACCGGAGACTCGATCACGGTCGCGCCCGCCATGACACTGTCGGATCACGAGTACCAGGAAATGAGAGACGCTGCCATCGCGATCATCCGCGAGATCGGGGTGGAGGCGGGCGGCTGTAACGTCCAGTTCGCCCTCAGTCCCACGGACGGCGAACTGCTGGTCATCGAGATGAACCCGCGGGTATCTCGCAGCTCGGCTCTCGCCTCGAAGGCCACCGGCTTCCCGATCGCCCGTATCGGCGCCAAGCTCGCCGTCGGATACCGGCTGGACGAGATTGACAACGCGATCACGCTCAAGACCCCGTCCTGCTTCGAGCCGGTGCTGGACTACGTGGTGGTCAAAATCCCGCGGTTCGCGTTCGAGAAGTTCCCGCAGGCTGACCCGACACTCGGCGTGCAGATGAAGGCCGTGGGCGAGGTCATGGCCATCGGCCGCACGTTCAGCCAGGCCTGGCTCAAAGGGTTCCGCGCGCTGGAAAACGACCGCGTGGGTTGGGTTCCGGCCGACGACCCGGCGGACGATCGCCTGTCCGACGAAGAGCTCGAGTCCCTGCGGTCGGCGATTCGGACCCCGACCCCCGAGCGGCCGTTCCAACTCTACCGGGCCCTTGACGCTGGCGTCTCCGTGGACGAACTGGCGGAGCGCAGCCACATCGACCCGTGGTTCCTGGACCAGCTCCTGCAGATCTCCGTTGCGGCGCGGGAGTTCGAGGCGCTTGCCGAAATCGGGGCCGACGAGATGCTGGCCGCCAAGCGGATCGGGTTCGGCGACGGCGAGTTGGCCCGACTGAGGGGTGTGAGCGAGGACGAAATCCGAGCGCTTCGCCACGAGTTCGGACTACGTCCCGTGTTCAAGACAGTCGACACGTGTGCCGGCGAGTTTCCCGCCGCGACGCCGTACCTGTACTCCACGTACGAGACCGAGAACGAGTCGGTTCGCACGGACCGGCGCAAGGTCGTGATCCTGGGAAGCGGCCCGAACCGGATCGGGCAGGGTGTCGAGTTCGATTACTGCTGCGTGTCGTCCTCGCTGGCCCTGCGCGACGTAGGGGTCGAGACCATCATGGTCAACTCCAACCCGGAAACGGTCTCTACCGACTTCGACATCTCCGATAAGCTGTATTTCGAGCCGCTGACTCTTGAGGACGTGCTGGAGATCGTGGAGCACGAGAAGCCCGAGGGCGTCATCGTGCAGATGGGTGGCCAGACACCGCTGCGGCTCGCCCGACGTCTCCAGGATCTCGGAGTGCCCATCCTCGGGACCAGCGTGGACGCGATCGATCGTGCGGAAGATCGGAAGCGGTTCGAGGCCCTGTGCCGTGAACTGGACATCGCCTGCCCGGAAGCGGGCACGGCCCGGAGTGTGGACGAGGCGGTGAAGGTGGCAGAGGGCATCGGATATCCGATCCTCGTGCGGCCGAGCTACGTGCTCGGTGGCCGGGGCATGGAAATCGTATACGACCAGGAGAAGCTGAAGGAGTACTTCGCGGTCGCCGCAAGCGCTTCGCCGGACCACCCGGTGTTGCTGGATCGCTTCCTGGAGGACGCGTTTGAGGCCGACGTGGACGCGGTGTGCGATGGCGAGACGGTGCTGATTGGCGGCGTCATGCAGCACATAGAGGAAGCGGGAATCCACTCAGGCGATTCGGCCTGCGTTCTCCCTCCCTACCTGCTCAGCGACGACCACATCGCCGAAATGAAGCGCCACACGAGGGCCTTCGCGCGGGCCCTTGGCGTCGAGGGACTGATCAACGTTCAGTACGCAGTCCATGAAGGCCGGACCTACGTGCTCGAGGTCAACCCGAGGGCCAGCCGGACCGTGCCATTCGTGAGCAAGGCCACGGGAATCCCATTGGCCCGGGTGGCCGCCCGCGTCCTGGCCGGAGAGCGCCTGGCGGATATGGGCCTTCCGGAGGATCCCCTGGTACGCGACGTGGCAGTGAAAGAAGCCGTGTTCCCGTTCAACAAGATTCCGGACGCTGATCCTCAGCTCGGCCCCGAAATGAGATCGACGGGCGAGGTGATGGGCTGGGCGGACAGCTTCGGTCTCGCGTTCGCCAAGGCACAGGTCTCGGCCGACGGATCGCTCCCACTCGGCGGACGGGTGGTCGTCACGGTCCACGACCGTGACAAGCCCGCGGCCGCTCCGATCGTACGTCGATTCCACCAACTCGGATTCGAGATCGTGGCCACGGAAGGCACGGCCCGTTACCTCAGGGGACGCGGCGTCCCGTGCGACTTCGTTCTCAAGGTGCACGAGGGGCGACCCAACATCATCGATCTGCTGTTGTCGGGCGACATCCAGCTGCTGCTCAACACCCCTCTCGGGAAACACGCCCAGCAGGACGACTACATGATCCGCCGCGCCGCGATCACCCGCGGCGTCCCCTACACGACGACCCTTTCCGCGGCATCCGCGGCCACCGACGCCATCATGGCGCTGCGCTTCCGCGAGCTCTCCGTGCGCAGCCTGCAGGAGCGGACCCGGGTCCCCGGGATCGTCGTTCCGTAGCAGACCTGAGGAACCACCCGCTCTCACTTCCGGTTCTGCCAGAGGATGAACGACATCACGCACAGCACTCGACAACCGACAGGTCCGCGGATGGCGCTCGCGGCCGCCGCGCTCGCGTGTCTCTCGGCCTGTGGTGGCGGGTCGGAAGACACCGGTGATCCCGCGGCCGAGCACCGAATGGCCGGGGCCGTAGCCTCGGATTTCCATCCCCAACCTGATGATCGAGTCTTCGAGACCCTTCAGGATTTCATTGATGGGTACTGGGCGCGAATGGTCCCGCCCCAGGGAGAACCCCCGGAATCATGGTCCGACCTCGAGGCCTCTCTCCGGCCGGAAGACTGTGCCACCTGCCATGCCGCTCAGTACGAGGACTGGCGGACCACCGTGCACTCAGGCGCCTATTCGCCGGGGCTGTCGGGACAGCTGGTGAACTGGGAGGACGCATCGTTCGGCACCGTGCAGAGCTGCCTGGTGTGCCACGCACCGCTGTCTGAGCAGAGCGCCCGCCTGCTGAGTAACGACGAGTGGCTCCCCAACCCGGCGTACGACGAGGACCTCCGGAACCACGGGATCGTTTGCGCTTCCTGCCACGTGCGGGGCAACCGAAGACACGGCCCACCGAGGAGGGACGGATCGGTGGCGCCGTCACTTGAGGGGTCACCGCATGGCGGCGTGTCGCGAACCGCGTTCTTCGAGGACTCCCGCTTCTGCGCCGGCTGCCACCAGTTCGGACCCGGCGGGGCGGCCCCGAACGGCAAGCCGCTGGAGAACACCTTTGCCGAATGGGAGGGCAGTCGCTGGGCGGACGAAGGGGTGTCGTGTCAATCCTGCCACATGCCCGACCGGCAGCATCTGTGGCGGGGCATTCACGATCCGGAGATGGTGCGGTCAGGAATCACGATCGAGTGGCTGTCGGAGCCGACGTCAGCGGATGGTGCAGGCCTTCGCATTACCAACACCGGGACGGGACACCGCTTCCCCACGTACGCGACGCCGTTGGTTCTCGTCCGCATCCTGTTGCTGGACGAGAATCGTGAGGCGATCGACGGAACGATGGTGCAGCATGAGATCGCGCGGCGAATCGCTTACCAGGATGGCGCCTGGATCGAACTTTCCGACACGCGGTTGCCCCCGGACAGTGCCATCATCGTCTCGGTGCCGTCTGCCAAGGAAGCGAAGTACGCCCGCGCGGAGATCTCGGTCCAGCCTGATGCATTCTATCGGGAGGTATTCGAGACACTGCTGGCCGGCATGCTCACCGACACGTCCACAGCGCTCCTGAGTGAAGCTCGTCGCCGGGCGGACTTCAGCCCTTACATCCTCTTCGATGAGACCGTTCCGCTGACCCGGTAGGTCAGGCGGGAAGCTCGACCACGAAGGTGCTCCCGGTGCCTCTTCCCTCGGACTCTGCCCGGATTCGACCCCCGTGCATTTCCACGATTCGCCGGGCCATCGCCAGTCCTACGCCAGTCCCCAGACCTCTCGAGTCCAGGCGGCGGAAGACGTCGAAGACGCGTTCCAGGTCCGCCGGATCGATGCCCATTCCGTTGTCGCGGACGAAGATCACGTGCTTGCCGGGATGCGCTATCGTTCCGATCTCGAGGCGCGGTTCGGACTGGTCGCCCATGTAGGTAACCGCGTTCTCAACCAGGATCCGGAGGAGTTGAAGCAGGCGAATTCGGTCGCCGAATACTCGCGGAAGGTCGCCGATCACCACACTGACGTCGCGCGACCGGATCCGGCCACGGCACAGATCCACGGCCTCGGCCGCCAGCTCGCCCAGGTAGACGGTTTCCAGCGTCTCCGGCAGGTGACCGATGCGGGCCAGTTCTTCCAGGCTCTCCAGCATGTCCCGCAGGTGAACGACCGCCCGGTGTGCTCGCTGTACATCGGCGTCGAGACCAGGATCACTGTCATCCAGACGCGAATCCAGGCGCATGAGACCGGCCGCGACGGCGGCCAACGGGTCCTCGAGCTCCTGTGACACGGACGCGGCCATGCGCTCGAGTTCCTCGTTCGTCGCCTCGAGTTCCGAGATCAAGCGCGCGCGGTCCAGTTCCGCCTGTCGCCGCGCCGTGATATCCCGGACCCCACCGACTGCCTTTATCGCGCCACTCCCCGGCTCCAGGGGACGCGCATAGTCGCGGACCCACCGGACTTCTCCGCTTCGGGTGACGATCCGGTATTCCGCGACGTCCGTCCTGCCCTTGAGCAGCGCGGCCATGTGTGATTGAAGTCCGTGTCGGTCATCGGGATGAACCAGGCCCAGCCACCCGACTCGAGCATCGAGATCGGAGGGCCGGTAGCCGACGACCCGCGCCGTGTCCATGTTCGTCCACAGGAGTTCGGGCTCCCCGTCCGGCAGGACTCGAAGCGAGTACGCCCAGTCCGCCACAACTTCCGCTATCGCCCGGTAGCGCTCCTCGGCGCTGCGGAGATCTTCGATCGCTTGCATCGATTCAAAGTCCGCGAGGGGTGCGGCGGCTGACACGGTCTGTTGTGCAATCGGCTGCTTCATCACACGACACCGGGCTGGAAAGTCTGACCTGGTCGCGAAAGTCTCTTGGAAAGCGGAGCCTGGGCGCGACCACCCGCGTGCCAGACGAGCAAGATTGAAACCGAAACGGGCACCCGAGGCAGCGAAAGCCTGTCTTGAGAAGTCGCCGGGCATGCGTACGCAGTGTGACGCGAACGATGTGTACGTCGCTAATGTGCTTCGACAAAGGCAGATACACCGAGGACTACATGATTTTGCCTGGTGGACCGAGGGCATGCCCCCGTCCCTGAGAAGGGGCCGGGAGGGGCTGTTTCCGGGACCCCGATCCGCCTTCCGGCATCGTCATTTTGGCCCAAAAACGGACAGGGGATCGCGCAGTTCGTGGACCGTGCTTGTGAGATTCGAGGTGCCCGACTACGGTCCGATCATGTTCAGTCGACCGTCTATCAGTCACCGATACGGACTTCCGGGCCTGCTGACGGGCGTCGTACTCCTGTGGGGACCCGCAGTGGCCACTGGCCAGCAGTCCGCCCGACTCGAACTCGCTGGGGCGGAGGGCGATTGGTTGGAATACAACCATCGCAACGACCTGGTCGTGGACCTTCCTGCCGATCTCGGCGGTCCTGCGACCACCCGCACCGACATCCGCATGCGGCACGTCGTGGAGTCCGTCACGGCTGATGCGATTGCCTATGTCACCACTCTCGAGAAGGTCTCGCTCGAAGTGCGGCCCACTCCGGCGCAACTTCCCGATCTCAGCGGCATGCAGGGACTTCAGTTCCAGCACACGGCCAACCGGGCCGGACGTACGCTGAGCCTCCGCCTGGCGGGACAGTCAGGGGAAGCGGGGCCGGGTCTGATCGAGCAGATGGAGAGCTGGCTGGGTCAGCTCGGCTTCCCTGTCTTGCCGGAGGGAGTCGTCACGGTCGGAGACGAGTGGTCCGAGACGGTGCCCGTTCCAGCGATGGCGCTCGGTCTGGCGGTGGATTACGACGTTGTCCAGACACGGACGGTTCGTCTGACCGAATTGCGTTCGACGGGCAGCTCGACCGTGGCGTTTCTCGTGGTTACCACGACCTGGGCTCCTTCCCCGGACCCAAGCGGTACCGGTGGGGGAGTGGCCTCGCTACAGGGATCGGCCGAGCAGGTGGTGCGGTTCGATACGAGGCTCGGCAGGTTTCTGGGGAGTACCGGGACGAGCCAACTGGCGATCGTGCTGACGCCGGAAGGCACGGCTCAGTACGTCGCCGTATCCGCGACGGGCCGTCAGATCACGGGCCTGACGGCCTCGAGCGACGCCGGGTCCGCTGTCAGGGAATGACGCGGCCGCTCAGTTCCAGCAGTCTCTCTCCACGTACCGCCGCCGCTTCTGCATCCTCCGGCCTCTCGAGGTAGTCCAGCGCGGCGGCCAGGGCGATGTGGGCGATGTAATACTGCGCCGGAATGCTCGCCCGCGTGGAAGGCTCAGGCCAGAGCTTCCAGTCAAACAGGTAGTCCAGGCGGAAGACATCCCACAGCAGGTGCTCGGTCCGCTCGACATCCACCCATCGGATGACGAACTGCGGATCCAGCAGGACGATGTCCTCTGTGGGCTCTATATCCTCGACCAGCTTGTGCGCGAGTCCGTGCCGGATCAGGTGCGCGCCGAGATTCCACTGCTCGTACACCGGTGGCGCCGTGGCGGCGAAGTAAATCGGCCGGTCCCCCAGCGACTCCTGCACGATGAACCACACCAGGAAGTCCGGGTGCATCAGGAACGTCTCCCGGTCGAACTGTACCGTGATGTTCGGGGTGAACTGGACGGTGGTGCCGGCGGGAATCGGCTGATAGATCGGCAGCGAGTCGATTCTCGCGTCTGAGAGTGAGTGGATGGCCCGCTGTGGCGGCGTGATGTCCCAGTCACGATACAGGTCGATCGCGTTCTCGCGGTCGAACGGCCTCTGGCAGGTGACCACGGTGGGAGTCTCCAGCGGGTCGACGCCCTCCGGGCACGGCGCGGTCAGATCCCGCAGTTGCTTCGGATACCACTTCGTGCCGAGATAGGAGTGGACGATCACGGTCACATCGCGCCTGATTCCCTCGACTTCCTGGAGGTACCAAAGCGGGAACGTGTCGTTGTCTCCGTTGGTGAAGACGACCCCGTACGGCTCAATCGACTGCAGAATGTTCCAGGCCCAATCCCGCGCGGAATAGTCGCCCCGTCGGTCGGCGAGGGCGAAATTGAATATCAGCGGGAGAAACGCGATGCTGAGCATCGGTGACGCCAGGCGGAGGCCCCGAGTCGGATCACCAGCGGCAGCGAAGCGGTCCCCGATCCACTTCCATACGGTCACGATCCCCATACCCGCGTACAATCCCCACACGTTGAAGCTGAACACGTAGAAGTAGTCGCGTTCCCTCACTTCGCGGCGATCCAACGGGATGTCTCCGTATGTGCTGTAGCCGTACTTGAAGTTCAAGTAGAAAATCAGAAGAACGGTGATCGTGGCCAGGAACGTGGCGAAATAGACGAAGCTGTCCATGTCGCCGCGAGCATGACGAACGAGGCCGATGATTCCGAATGCCAGGAACAGCATCGTGACCAGCCCGCGGGCCCCGATCGGGAGCGTTCGCGCCCACTGCCAGTCGAAATACTGCCAGAACATCGCGAACTGGGCTTGCCTCGGAGACTGCTCTTCTGCCCAGGGCGGCTTCTGGTACTGCTCGCGCGCGATCGAAGCCGCGAGCTTCTCGCACTGGACGGCCAGCTTCTTCTCGCCGAATCCCGTCTCGTACTGTTTCGGGATCACAGCATCGATGATCCGGTTGCTCGGCAATCCGTCTTCCCCGATCACCACGCACTCCGGATCCGCCTCGTCGATGATCGGGTTCTGGGCCGAGCGTATAGGCACGAACAGGAGCTGGACGGAAAAGCCGATGAGGAGGAATACGGTGCCCGCAACCGCTACCCGCGGAGACAGGACGACGGCCACCGCGGCGAGGACTCCCGTGTACAACCACAGGCGAGGCAGGGGCCAGCCGAGTCCCTGGAGAGCCGCGCCCAAACCCACGCCGACCACGAGGCCTCCGGCCACGATTGCCACAGACTTCCAATTCAGAAGGCGGCCGTGGTTGTGCCAGAACACGAATACGGCCAGGGCGGGCAACGGAAGCAACGACATCTGGTGGTTCGTCGATCCCAGGCCGAGCAGGAAAGCGATCAGCACCATCAGGCGGTCGCCCCGGTACGTGTCGCTGTGATCCTCCCACAGCATCGCCAGGTAGGAAATCGCGGCCACGAACATGAGAGAGACCGTGTACACCTTCTCATTCACGTTGGACTGGGCCCACACCGTGTACGCCGTTCCGCTCACCAGAACGGCACAGAAGGCAGCCATCAGCGCGACGGCCCGATTTTCGGTGAAGTGAGCCCAGATCCGCATCACCGCGAGAAACCAGAAAACGGCGGCAGCGGCCGAGACCGTGGCGCTCAGCAGGTTGATCCGGGTGGCGACCTCGAGACCGGTCCAGCCCGTCAGAAGCAGCCACCCCTTTCCGAACAGGACGAAGAACGGGTTACCGGGCGGGTGCGGAAGACCGAGAATGTGGGCAGTCGCGATGTACTCGGAGGTGTCCCAGAAAGCCGTCGAGGGCCCCAGGGTAAAGATGTACAGCAGCCAGATCGCGAAGCCCGACAGGACGGCCCATGCCCAGACTGGAAGCCGTCCGACCTTTTCTCTCTCGATACCTATCATTCGCCTGCCAGCAATCCGTATTCGTCAGGGTGGCACGCGGCGGAAAAGCCGCTCGGCCGTAGCCTCTCGCTGTGTCGTGAAGCGCGGGAAGCTAACCCGCAGTGAGGCTCATGGCCAAACTCGCGCGGAAAGCACCTGCACCCTTCCGTCCCGGACGTTCACTTCGCCGAGATCGATCAGCCGCGTGTCCCCCTGGCCGGTATCGACCTCCAGAGTCAGGGGATGGATGCCGGGAGGCAGGCGAAGACGAACGACGGACACTTCGTCGGGCAGCAAGTGCCAGGAGCGCGTGTCGGCGCGCTCGAACAGCGCGGCGGCGGCGTTGGCGGTGAGGAACGCAATCTCGCCGAGGATCTCGTTCTTCTTGTCCACCTCTTTCTCGATTCCGCGCGCCAACTCGTATTTGAGGGCCGTACGCGCCACGGCTTTGATCAGGATCCCGCCGAGCTTGTCCTCGAACTCGTCGGTGACCGCGGCCGAGACCGACCCCCGCATTCCTGGCCTCATCACGGTGGGCGTCGGACCCGTTGGAGCGGTTTCGCCGGTTGTCTCGCCTGCGGCTTCGTTCTCGCCCGGGAGGACTCCCGTGCCGAGGTCTTCCGGCACCGCGGCGGTTACCTGTGACCCCGAGTCCAGCGCCGCCATCTGCAGCGGTTTGGCGTCCGCGGCAATCGATAATCCGAGTACCGGCAGATCCGTCGGAAGGCCGGAAGAGGTCATCTCTGGCCAGGCGACCCGCATCAGGTAGAGGTCGCGACCCGGGTTGGACTCGTTGTCGCTCTTCGCGGCGCCTGGAACGATGCACTTCCCGCCGGAGCTGCCCCGCCAGTCCGTCCCGGACTCGGCGAGAATCTCCGAGAAGTCGTAGCGGCCCTGGAACGCTCTCGACGCGACGCAGGATGCCGCGGCAAAGCGAACGTTGGAGTTCGAATCATGCAGCGCGTCCGCTTCGACCGGAAACAGCGGCACGTTCAGCGACTGCTCCACCCTGTGCGCCACGAACCCGTGCTCGAGGAGGACCACAACGTCGCCCCCCGGCTCAGGGGGCTGATAAGGCGGTCCGACCAGGCTGTCGGGAGCGACGGGCGCCTGGCCGCTGTCCGTGGGGACCGTCAACGCAAGGTCGTCCGGCAGGGCGGCGGCAGGCTCGTCGTCTTCAGCGGTGGGCAGCCCCAACGCTGCGACCAGGTCCGGGTCTTCGTTCTCCAGGCTGTCCGCAACGGCCGCCAAACCGTCTGCGCTGTCGGCGGCAACGTCCCGACCCGTACCGGAGGCCAATTCCGCCATGATCGAGTCGAGGGCCGTGTCGAAGTCCTGCTTCGGCTGGGGAGGGGTCTCCTCGACCCAGTCTTCTCCATACAGGTCGAGGAATCGCGGTCGAAGGGGCGTGTCGCCGATCAGCTCGGCCGGCAACCATACGTGGCGGTACGCGACCGCGGCATCGTTCCTGTTTCCAGAGGCCTCGAACACCGAGCCGGCGAAGTAGCGGAGCAGCTCCCGCATCACGACTTCATCGGGCTCCAGGTCGTCGTCTTCGCCCAGCTCGAGAAGTCGACTCAGGCGTCGCGCCTCTACCGCCGCTTCTTCGGGGTCGCCGAGAGCCAGGTAGTTGAGCGCTCCGTAGTAGTTCACCATCAGGCGCTCGGTATCGCTCGGAAGCCACGCCAGGGCCCGGTCGTTGGTCACGATCGACAGCAGTGCCAGCGATACGCTCTTCGTATAGCGATCGTCGATGATCGCCTCAGCGCGCTGGAGCACCTCGTTGCTCTCCTCGTAGCGACCCGCGTAGTGGAGGAGAAGCCCGCGGTGCATCAGGCGCAGGAGTTCGTCTCCTATGTCACCGCGGTCATCCGGGTCGGTGAGTTCGAGGGCCTCGACGAAGGCTTCGTCCCGGGCCAACTGCCGCAGATCGGTGTCGTGCATCGACCGACCTTCCGGTCCGGTCTTGTGCGATGCCATGAGGTGGCAACCCGAAAGAAGGAGCGCCGCCAGCACCGCCAACCCGGGCGGAAGCTGGCGGCGCCGGAAGATCCGAGACCCGCGTCGGGGTCGATCGCGATCTCCGTTGATCTCCATTACTGCGGTACCTGTCGCTCCAGGATCAGGATGCGCTGCTGGGCCAGGGCGATCGCTTCCGCCATCCGGGCTGCCGCCTCACCCCGCGCCTCGATGGTCTCGAGCCGCATGCGGTGCAGGAACAGCTGGTACTGGATCAGCGCCGCGTAGGGCCTGAGCGCCTTGTCCAGTGACTCGGCGATCTTGTAGTCGATCATCGGATCGCCCGGCGTCAGTATGCTGGCCCGATCGTACCGGTTGAGAGCCGACTCGAAGTCGCCTCGCGCCGCATAGTCATCGCCTTCGCGGAGTAGAGCGTCGGAAAGGGCCTGGGCGCGACCTTCGGTGGAGGCGTCGTACGGCGAGTCGACCACCCGTACGCCCTGCGCCTCACGATACGCGTACCGACTGACGGTGTTCGAAGCGAGCTGCACCACCGCGAGGTCGCCTACCACATCGGTCGGCGGACTGAGGGAGGTCGCGGGCATCATGACCGTCGCATCACCGGCGTGGCGAATGGCCCAGGCATCGTCGGTCGTCCCCGTGGCCGCCAACACCTGCGTCTCGTTCATGCCGATCGCGACTTCGCCGCGGACCAGTGCTTCGCACACCTCGGGGGCGCAGTCAGCCATCGCCTGGGCCGTGAGAGCCTCCCGCTCTTCGGCCTTCGCCTTTGCGTCGGCGGCCTGCGCCGTCGCCTCCGCCACCGCCGCCGAGGAATCCCCGACCCGCTGGTCGTTCTCCATGATGGGCTCCTCGTGCACCTTCTTCGGCACGCAGGCGGCGAGCGCCGTGAGGGCCAGCAACAGGAACGTCCGTTTCATCGTTCTCTCCCGTATGAGGGCCCCGCGCGTGCGGGACCCGGTCTGGAGCTCGATCGCGAGATCAGAGCCCGAACGGTTTCCTCTCGATGTACTTCTTGATTTCGTGCTGTCCGGCCCACACGACGGCATTCGTCTGCAGGTCGATCAGGCGCGCATCGACCTGGTAGAAGACGATCGCTTCCTTGCGTGTCGCACCCAGGTACACGGTCTCTTCTTCATCCTGAATCGACGTGAGATCGCCCTGGAGGATGTAGTTCGCGCCAAGTTCCTGGCCCAGCCGAGCCCGCGTGTCCGCGCGCGCAAACTCCTGCTGGTCGTCCCGCTCACCACGTACCTCTTCGCGTTCTTCTGAGCTCGCGACCACGGTGACCAGTCCCGAGTTGATGTACGCGAACTCGACGTCCCGCACGAAGACGGTGACCTCGATGTGCTCGGATGTGCGGTTCCGGAATTCGCCGACGATGACTGCCGGCGATTCTCCACCGTTGTTGTTGTAATACCTCTCGAGCCACGGCCCGGATATGCTCTGCTCGATCAGCGCGTTGGCCACCAGGCGCGAATCCGTGTCGTTCCACGAGCCCGAAAGGTCGGTAACCGTGTCCGGCTCGACCCGCGTGACGTGCTTGTTGCTGCAGGCCGTCGCTGTGAGGGCAAGCAGAAGGAAGGCGATGGGGGCGCCCAGCGCGCGGCGTGGCTTGCACAGATTCCTGGCAAACATGGCTCCTCCGAGGTGAACCTCTCGTTGGTCTGACGTGGCGTTCCTACACTGGGTTCGCCGTACGGTTTCCGTGTTCCATGGTTCCATTCGATCTGTCATTGACAGCGCATGGGCTGTGCCGTGATCCTTCGCGCCATGACACGTGACCGGATGGCCGCCCGAATTCAGGGCCAGATTGACTCTCCTGCCACGAAACGGCGCTACGTACGGTCGCTTTTTGGACGTATTGCCGGGCGATATGACCTGACGAACGATCTCATGTCGCTCGGTCGCCACCGGGCGTGGAAGCGCCTCGCTCTCGACCTGGCGGAGATCCAGCCGGGACACGTGGTGCTCGATCTGGCGGCCGGCACCGGGGATTTCGCAATTCGTGCGGCAGAAGAGGCCAGGTCCTCAACGGTGATCGCAGCCGACCTCACGTGGGAAATGATGATCGCGGGCAAGTCCAGGCCCGCAGCGGGTTGCGTGCAGTGGGCACAGTGTGACGCAACCCATCTTCCCTTCCCCGACCAGAGCATCGATCGCGTCCTCGTGGGCTACGGACTGCGCAACTTCCCGGATTTGAGCTGGTGCATCGGAGAGATCAGGAGATGCCTGGCGCCGGAAGGGCGGTTCGTTTCACTCGACTTCGGACGGGCCGAACCCGAGTGGCTGGACCGCTGGTATCTCAAGTACCTGGATTTGAGCACTTCGGTCGCTGGCTGGGTTCTTCATCGCGACGTGGAATCCTACCGATACATACCGGAATCGCTCCGCCAGTACCCTGCGCAGAGGGGAGTGACGGAGCTCATGCAGCGACACGGATTCGTTCGCTGCGGTCACATCGACTTGGTGTTCGGCACGATGGCGATCAACTTCGGGCAGGCGCCCGGCTGACCACCGGAGACCTCAACTCTCTCGCTGTTTCCAGATCGTGAGTTGCTTGTGACCCGTCTCACTGCCTTCCATGCGGGCCGTGAGCGTATCGCCGTCCTGCAGATCCAGATCGTCTCGCATATCCTGTGGGATCGTGATTCGGCCACCGCTGCCCACGGTGACAGTGGAATAGTACAGGACGCGGTAGATTCCCATGCTCGCTCCTCCGGGACGGGTGCTGGTGCCGGCGGCAGGTGGATCGCCGGGCGGGGGCTCGGCGGCCGACACTCGCTACAGTCTGGAAGTATATCACACTTCGCGCCTTGAGAGAAACGGTTTGACCCAAATGAGGGCACGACAAATGGCAGGTCGGAGATTATTCGGCCATTGGGTTCTTGTGGCCGTAGTCGGGTTGGCTGTCAGCGTATCGGCCTGCGGTGAACGTGCGGGCTCAGGAACCGTCGTCATCGGAAGCACTACTTCGCTCTACGACACGGGGCTCCTGGACACCCTGGTGGCGGCCTTCGAAGCTGCGCATCCGAGTCTCAACGTGCGCGTTCTGTCCGTCGGAACCGGCCAGGCTCTTGCGCTCGGGCGGCGCGGCGATGCCGACCTCCTGCTGGTTCACGCACCCGCGGCCGAACTCGAATTCATGAGGGGCGGCCACGGTCGGAACCGGGTCACGTTCATGCGTAACGACTTCGTGGTGGCTGGCCCCGAGAGCGATCCGGCAGGCCTTCGGGAACTCGACGATCCCGATCGGGGCCAGGTGGCTCTGCGGGCGATCGCCGGTGTGGGAGCCACCTTCGTTTCTCGGGGCGATGACTCGGGCACCCACATGAAGGAGCTCTCCATCTGGGAAGCTGCCGGGCTCGAGCCGTCTGGCGAGTGGTACATGGAAGCGGGCCAGGGAATGGGTGCGGCCCTCATGCTGGCTTCGGAACGTCGCGCCTACGTCCTGACGGACAGGTCCACGATGACCGTTTTGTCGGACGTGCTGGACCTGGAGGAGCTGGCAGCCGGCGGCCCCATGCTCGAGAACCTGTACTCGGTGATGGAGACGACCGCAGGAGTCAATCCCGAAGGGGCATCGCGGTTTCGCGCGTGGCTGCTGGCGGAAGAGGCCCTGGGGATCGTGAAGACGTACGGAGAGTCTCGTTATGGCAGGACGTTGTTCACGCTGGTCCCGTTCGACCAGAACACCGCTGCGACGAACCGCCGCTCCCGCCTGACGATCAATCCGTTTTCCGAAGCGTGGACGCTTCTCACTTCGGCCGACACGTACGTGTGGGAAGTCGTCTTCAGATCACTGTCGATCTCGGGTGCGGCGTTGTTGCTGGCCACCCTGATCGGCCTGCCACTCGGAGCCTTCCTCGCCCTGTCGCGGTTTCGATTGCGCACGCCGGTCGTCGCGCTGGTCAACACTGGCCTGGCGTTTCCACCCGTCGTCGTAGGACTCGCGGTGTACCTGATGCTCTCCCGGTCCGGACCCGCGGGACCCCTTGGCCTGCTGTATACGCCTTCCGCGATCATTCTCGCTCAGGTCATTCTGGCCGGACCCTACATCGCCGCAGTGACGCTGGCGGCTCTGGACGGCGTGCCCCCTGACGTGCGTCAACAGGCCCGCGGCCTTGGGGCCAGCCAGTGGCAGGCCGTGCTTCTGCACCTGCGCGAAGCCCGGGCCTCGCTCGTGGCAGCGGTTGCCGCCGGGTTTGGAGCCGTGATCAGCGAGGTGGGCGCGGTCATGATCGTCGGTGGCAACCTGCTGGGCGAAACCCGCGTCATGACGACGGCTATCGTGCTCGAAACCCGCCGTGGGAATTTCGGCGTCGCCATCGCGCTGGGCGCCGTGTTGCTTACGATCGCGTTCCTGATCAACCTCGGTCTGACGGTATTCCACGGCCGCGGCCTGCGCAGGCCAGTCTTCGCATGACCTCCGACGAGGCCGTGCCCGCCGGAACGATCATCCTGGGGCAGAACCTGCGAGTACGAGCCGGGGACCGGCTCCTGCTCGATGTGGATACCATCGACGTACGGGGAGGCGAGGTTCTGGCCCTACTCGGCCCCAACGGCGCCGGCAAGTCGACCCTGCTACGGGTCATAGCGATGCTCCAGCAACCGGAGTCGGGCTCGGTCAGCTTCCGCGGGCTATCCGGACGTGAGGCCGAGCGTCTGATGCGCAGGCAGTGCGCAGTAGTCTTTCAGCGCCCTCACTTGTGGGCCGGAACGGTGAGAGAGAACGTCGAGATCGGCCTCAGGCTCAGGCGCGAGCCGGCAGAGTCGACGCGCACGATGGCTGAGGAAGCAGCGACCCAACTCGGCATTGGGGATCTGCTCGATCGAGACGCGCGGGCTCTCTCGGGGGGTGAGGCCCAGCGGGTGGCTATCGCCCGTGCCATGGCCTTGCAGCCGGACGTACTGTTCCTGGACGAACCGGCCTCGAACCTCGACGCCATGGCTCGAACCGCTCTCATGGACGACCTGGACCACGTGGCGAGAGATGGAAGGCATGCGACCGTCCTGGCCACCCATGACCGCGCCGATGCTTTCAGCCTCGCTGACCGGGTCGTGGTTCTGCGGGACGGTCGCGTGGTGCAATCAGGCCAACCCGAAGACCTGTTCGAGAATCCAGCTGACCCGTTCATCGCGGCTGTGACCGGAGCTGAGCTCTCGTTCCGAGCCACCGTCGCATCGTCACATGACGGTCTATTGACGATACGTGTGGGTGATGCGGAGTTGATCGCCACCGGGTCAGCCCATGCGGGAGACACGGTCCGGGTGGTCTACCGTCCGGAGGACCTGTTCCTCTCGAAAGCCGAGATCTCAGCCAGTCCCCGGAATCGATTCAAGGCCGAGGTCACGGAATTGCGATCGTCGGGCAGTCTTCTGCGCGTGCGACTCGAGGGCACGGGAGACTGGCTGGCGGTGATCACGCGCGCTGCGGGGGACGAGCTTTCGCTCGAGGTCGGTTCACGACTCTGGGTGCAGGTGAAGGCGACGGCACTGCACGCCTTCGCCGTGCACGCGACCTAGGCTTCGCGATCCGAAATGAGCGGCATCTGGTCGTCCAGGCTCGACGGGACCAGGTGGTGTGCCCGGCACCGGGCCTCGTAGCTCTCCAGCCCTCCTACCTGGATCGTCGGCCCCTCCGCCGGTGCGGGCCGGCCGTCGATCAGGCGCTGGTTCCGGGTGGCCAGGTCACCGCATACGACGCAGATCGCGTGCAGCTTGTCGATCTTCTCGGCGATCGCCAGGAGTGATCCGATCGGGCCGAACGGGAGACCTCGGAAGTCCATGTCCGTCCCGGACACGATGACGCGGACCCCCTGGTTCGCCAGGTCGTCGGCGACCTCGAGGATGCCGGGATCCATGAACTGCACCTCGTCCACCGCGACGACTTCGGTGTCGGGGTTCACGAACTCCGCCACGTCGCGCGAGTTCGAAACCGGGCGCGCTTCGATTTCCCGCCCGTCATGCGAGCTGATCCGTTGAATCCCGCCGTAGCGGTCGTCGAGCTGGGACTTGAAGACCTGCACCGTCCGTCGGGCGATCATGGCGCGGCGCACCCGCCGCAGAAGCTCCTCGGACTTGCCCGAGAACATCACTCCCGTGATGACCTCGATTGATCCTTCCCGCCCCTCTCGCGCCATCCGCGACCGCCCTTACTCGTTGACGATCGCTTCGGCGAGCAACTCCCGGAGCTGCTCGTCGGACATCTCGAGCAACGCCGCTTCGGCCAGCGCGACGTTTCCGCTCTCGTGCCGAACGAACCTCGCCGGGTTCATCGGCGCGTCCAGGCAATAGAAGAAGATCCGGGCCGCTTCGACGGAGTCGGGCTGGCCGCCGGATACGTAGACTTCCCACTCAAGGAAGTTGTCGTCGGCGATCTTGCGTGACATGCCGATCCTCACACTTCTACGGACGACGCAAGCAGCTTCTGCAGGTCGTCTTCGCTTAGTTGTTTCGCGGCCTCGGAAGGAACCTTCGAGTATCCGGGTGGCACGAGAGTATAGCGCTGCGGGTCCTTCGGTCGGGTCCGGTTCCGAAACATCACCAGCAGGCGCGGAGACTGGGGGTTCGTGCCGGAATGGAGGCATAGCGAGGCTTGCCAGTCCTGCCCTCCAGCGCTTGTGAATTGCACCTTCTCACTGTCAGCCGCCCCATCGTATCTGAAGAGGAGCTTCTTGAGGATACTGGGCTCCTGAGTGGCCATGAATTGCCTTCGCCGTTACAGGTGTCATCTGGACAGCCAGCGTGACTCGATTTCGCTGTCTCCTCACGGCCGTGCGACAAGCTACTTGCACGCCCGCGGTTCTGCCAACCTGTGCGGTGGTGGCTCGTCAGACTCGTTGCCCTGACGCCACAGGGGAAGTATGTCGCCAGGGAGGCGCATTCGGTTGAATCCGTGTCGCACAATGCGGCAGTGTCGCCTAACGCGATAAGCCGTATGCATTTCTGGCGCTCGTCCATTTGATTCGACACTGGCCGAATGCCACAATCGACACACGTTTTCGGGGTACGCTTCTTGTAAGCCTCCTACCCATTGCTTTAAGAGGAGGTACCGGCTCTTCAGCGTGGCTCCGGCGGAGTCACGGAACGGTCCAGGAGGGACGTGAGTCTCAGGTTCTCGATCAACGAGAAGTGCACGTCGTGCATGGCGTGCG
>JBDHBK010000002.1:0-25523 GCA_039592635.1 Gemmatimonadota bacterium | reverse complement strand
TCGAGATGGACGGCCCGTGGATCAAGATCAACGAGTGGTGCGAGTCCAGCGCCCCCGGTGTGTACGCGATCGGCGACGTGGCCGGACAGCCGATGCTCGCGCACAAGGGGTCACACGAGGGCATCGTCGCGGCGGAGCGGATCGCGGGAGTGGCTCACCATCCCATGCGGTACGACAACATCCCCAGCGTCGGCTACTGCCACCCGGAGGTCGCGAGCATCGGCCTCACCGAGGACGAGGCGAAGGAAGCCGGGCACGAGCTCAAGGTCGGCAAATATCCCCTGACGTCTCATGGCCGGGCCCTGACCGCGGGTCACAACGAGGGATTCGTGAAGATCATCGCCGACGCGCGCTACGGAGAGATCCTGGGCGTGCACATGATCGGCTACAACGTCAGCGAGTTGATCGGTGAGGTAGGGATGGCCAGGGCTCTCGAGTCCACGGTCGAGGAAGTCGCGGCGCATGCGCACGCGCACCCGAGCATGGCTGAAGCGGTGATGGAAGCAGCGCTCGCGGCCATGGATCGGGCGATACATATCTGATGCGGCTCCACGCTTCCTTTCGCGAGTTGGTCCTCGCGGTGTGATCGTGGTGAATCGCTGGGATGTGAGCGCTACGGATACTCGCTTCAGGAAACGAGCAGTCCGCATCAGGCATCGCCGACCCGTCAGCGGCTCGGTGGAGGTGGGCGTTGAGGTGAGTCGGTGAACTCCATCCACCTGGTTCCGGTCGAAGGACGGGTGCCGTACGCGGAGGGTCTCGCGTGGCAGCGCAAGCTGGCCAGGGCCAAGATCGACGGGGACCTGGAAGAGGATCTCGTTCTTCTCCTGGAGCACGAGCCGGTGGTGACGCTGGGTCGCGGGGCCAGGGATTCCAACGTCGTGGCCGCGCCGAGCCTCCTGGAGAGTGCGGGCGTCGCGACGGTCGAAGTCGAGCGCGGGGGCGATGTTACGTATCATGGGCCCGGGCAGCTCGTGGGCTATCCCATCGTAGATCTGAACCGTTGGAAGAAGGACCTCCACTGGTATCTCAGGCAACTCGAGCAGACGTTGATCGATGCGCTTGGCGAGCTGGGCTTGGCGAGTTTCCGCTATCCGGCCTTCACGGGTGTCTGGGTCGGCAAGGAGTCGGCTCTCGACGACGCTGGCCGGGCTACGGGCCAGGTGCGGAAGATCGCGTCGATCGGCGTCCACGTGAGCCGCTGGGTGACGTGGCATGGATTCGCTCTCAACGTGACCGACGAACCGCTTGGCAACTTCGATTTAATCGTTCCGTGCGGTATCGATGAGGTCCGGATGACGACGCTGCAATCAGAGGGGGCGATCTTCGACGCGAAGGCGGTATCACGGGCCATCGGGCGGGGGCTGGCCGGAGCGTTCGAGTGCGAGGTACGGACGGCCCCGCCGGTGCTGGCCGGCGATCGGCCGGCGTTCGACGCGGCGTGTGTAACGGCCGGCCCGCGATGACTACCCTGTTCGATATCCTGGGCCCCCGCATGGTGGGTCCCTCGAGCAGCCACACGGCGGGCGCCTGCCGTCTGGGATACGTCGTCCAGGCGATCCTGGGCGGCATGCCGGACCGGGCTTCCGTCGGTCTCCATGGCAGCTTCGCGATGACGGGCGAGGGCCACGGGACTCGCACCGCCATCACGGGCGGCCTCCTCGGTCACCGGCCCGACGACGAACGGCTGCGCAACGCCGAGGCCGAAGCCGCGGAGAAAGGACTCGAGATCGAGTTCCAGACCGTGGAACTCGGAGACGACGCGCACCCCAACAGCGCTACGTTCGATGTCTCGCGTGGCAAAGATCGGATCGCGATCACCGGCTGTTCGATCGGTGGGGGTCGCATCAGAGTCCTGGAAATCGATGGCTTCGCGGTGGATCTCTCCGGGTCGCTTCCGGCGATCGTGGTCGTGGCGGACGACGTGCCGGGCACCGTGGCTCGCATCACGGGCCTCATAGCCGATCGTGGTCTCAACGTGGCGACGGTGCGCGTGGACCGAACGGGTCGGGGCGAGAGGGCCTTGATGACGATCGAAACGGACGAAGATGTGCCCGACGAAGTCCTCGCCGAACTGGCGGGTCAGTCGTGGGTCCATTGGATCCGTAACGTCCACCAGCTGAACGCGTGAGCGGAGAGAGGCCGGGATGATCCGTTCGTTCGCGGACTGGTTCGAGCAGGCCGATTCCGCGGGAATCGGACTCGCGGAGCTGGTCGAACAGCGTGAGGTCAAGGAGACCGGGGTTCCGCGCGAGGCCGTGCGGAAGCGCATCGCAGACGCGCTCGCCGTGATGCGCCAGGCGGTGGATGAGGGCCTGGAAGAGACGGGAACTTCACCGTCCGGGCTCACGGGTGGGCGCTCCGGTCGGTTGGTCCGCGAGGGACCGCGACTGCTGGGCGAGGACTTCACGGCCATGCTGTCGAGAGCGATCGCCACTCTCGAGACGAACGCCCGCATGGGCCTGATCATGGCCACTCCCACCGCCGGTGCGGCAGGCGTCGTCCCGGCCGTGCTCCTTACGCTGGCGCCGGCACGCGGATGGTCGGATGAGCGCCTGGTGGATGCCATGCTGGTGGCCGGCGGTACCGGGATCATCATCGCCGAACGAGCCTCGATCGCGGGTGCCGGTGGCGGGTGCCAGGCGGAGACGGGAAGTGCCGCGGCGATGGCGGCGGCCGCTGTTACGTGGCTCGAGGGTGGCGACAACGAGCAGGTCGCGACGGCGGTTGCCCTGACGATACAGGGCATGCTGGGCCTGATCTGTGATCCGGTGGCCGGCCTGGTGGAAATCCCTTGCGCTTACCGCAACGCGTCCGCCGCTGTCAACGCGGTCGCTTCAGCGGAAATGGCGCTCGCGGGCCTGGACTTTCCCATCCCCGTGGACCAGGTGGTCGACGTGATGGGTGACGTGGGCACGAAGATGGACGTCCGTTTCCGGGAGACGGCTCTCGGCGGGCTGGCGGCCACGCCTGCGGGACAGGAGATTGCCGCGCGCGCCGGGATGACGGAGCTTGTGCAATTGCAGCGCAAGGGGCGTACGAGAGGCGAGGGATCGGCCCGGTTTGGGCCCTCGTAGAAGACTGGCCGAGCCTGGCGGTGTCGAGATCGCCGTGTCATGAACAGGAGCATTAATGGTACTCGGAATACTACTGGCGGCCGCGATCGTGCTCGGCGCCATCCTGGGGATTCTGGCTGAAATGCCGCCCAAGCAGATCGCGCTGCAGTGCGCGGTCATGGGAGCCGCCGCGCTCGGATTCTACGGGCTGGTGAACCTGCTCTAGCGCGGATGCCGGTCGGCAGTCGGAGTGCTCAGCCGCCGGCCTTGTTTTCCCTTCTCACGCGCCGCCTCTTCGCCAGCTCGAGGCGCGCCCCCCGACGTTCCTCCGCGTCCCGGTGCCGCCGGTACTCGTCCTCGGTTCTGATCTCCAGCTTCGGCACCGAACACGGCCGGCCCTCGGGATCCAGCGCAACCATGGTGACATAGCAGGAGTTTGTGTGTCGGGAGGTTCCACCCGTGACCGGCTCCGCCGTGACCCTCACGCCGATCTCCATGGAGGTCCTTCCGACGGTGTTCACCGAGGCCCGGAGGGTGACCACCTCGCCGATCTCAATCGGCGAGCGGAAGTCCACCTGGTCGAAACTGGCCGTGACGCAGGGCCGACCGGCGTGGCGGGTCGCGCAGACGTAGGCAATCCGGTCGACGGCGGCCAGGATCACGCCGCCGAACACGTTGCCCATCAGGTTCGTGTCCTGCGGGGCCATGAGCCGCGTCATGGTGACCTGCGACTGCGGGACCGGGTGGGACTCGTCACGTCCGTTCCCGATGAGTGCCGGGAGCTCGGGGATCATGGGGTTCACCGCCCCTCTACCCCGCCGAGCGTCCGCGCGGCCGCTACGGTCGCGGCTGCGGCAGCCGCTCCGTCCCCGCCATGCATGATCTTGCCGCCCCGGAAGGCGGAGTACCCGACCAGGCCGGCGGCCAGCGCGCCCACGATGAGTACGAAGCGCCGCAAGCGCTGATCCTTCGGCTGCGCCATGGAGAACCCGGCGAAGATCCCGCATGTGACCAGGGTGATAGCGGCCCAGGTGGCCCAGGTCCGGTGATCCTGCACGAGGCCCGGTTCAACGAACGTCCGGCCCGCCACGTCGTCCGCCGTCGAGATTCCCGTGATGTAGGACGGGATCGCGGCCACCGCGGCCATCATCAGTGACAGGAGTCCATAGCGCTCCAGCTCGTCCCGTCCCGCGATCCAGCCAACGAGACCGACGGCCGCTCCCACGATCGGCAGTACGATCGCGAAGGGGTGCGTCACGAGGTGCAGGTATTCCCAATTCACTTCCATCACTCCGGGTGTCTGTTCTCGGGTGCTTCGGTCCGAACTCCTGTCCGTCTGTCGGGCCACAAGATAGGGGTACGGCCGTCGTTTCGGGCAAGGGGCCGAGCCCGTCGGTGAGATCGGAATCGGGGTTGACAGAAGGGCCTGAAAATGTAGAATAGGCGTCCCTGCCGAGGCAGGGCTGGCCCCCTTCGTCTAGTGGCCCAGGATACCTGGTTCTCAGCCAGGAGACAGGGGTTCGATTCCCCTAGGGGGTATCAGCGGGCGCTTCGACTCAGTCGAGGCGCCCGCTTTCGTTTCAGTAATCCACCGGCCGCAGGTACCACTCCCCGATCGTCGTGCCCGAGAGCATCGCTACGGTGGGCAGGTTCCGCTTCCAGTGCGTGCCTTCGAGTCGGCGAAAGACGATGTCCACCTTGGCGGGCTCGAACCCGGCCTCGGCCAGCCAGGCAGGTGAACGGCCGTTCAGAAGGTGATGCAGGATCAGGTCCGCCTCGGGGTAGGAGACCCCGAGGTCGTCTTCGTCGGTCTGCCCGTGGATCAGATCGGCCGTGGCCGGCTTGTCGACGACTTCGGACGGCAGGCCGAGGTGGCGGGCCAGCGTCCACACCTGGGTCTTGTAGAGATCCCCGAGCGGGTTGATCGGCGGCGAATCGTCGGCATGCCACGTGAAGTAGCCGAGCAGCCGCTCGGACTTGTTGCCCGTACCGATCGGCAGGGCTCGCAGGCTGGCCGACTGGTCGAACAGAACGATCATACGCTGCCGGGCCATCACGTTGCCGCGTCGTGTGGGGTCGGCGTCGGGTTCCTCGTTCTCGAGATAGCCGTCTACGGCGTCGCTGATGTCGATGGTGCGGGTCCCGATTTCCAGGTTCTCGGCCACCAGCATCGCGTGGGCGGCGCTCTCCGGGCTCGAGGTCCGGTAGGGGAGCAGGAAGCCCGTGACGTTCTCGGGTCCCAGCGCCCTGGCGCACAGGGCCGCGGTGAGCGCCGAGTCCACCCCGCCGGACAGGCCGATCACTGCCCGCTCGAATCCCCGCCGCACCAGCATCTCGTCGCGGAGGAACCGCACCAGCCAGTCGCCCACGAGTTCCGGATCAATCGCAACCAGAGATGGATCCATGGCGCCGGACATGCCGGCCCGCGGCGGTCGTCCAGACCACTCTCCCTCGTCCTCCGAGGCCGTCGTGGCTTCCGGCCGGGTAGGGGCGAACCCGCCTTCCACCGGCGGCAGGTGCCGGCTCTGCAACAGGCGCGGAAGGGCCCGTTCGAGGTCTGCCAGCAATGGCTGGTCGGTTCGTGCCGCGGTCAGTTCCTCCAGGTCCAGCCCGGTGTCGATGACCGCATCGTCCCACAGCGGGCCCTCGGCAAGCAACTGACCGCGGGGACCGAACACGAGCGAGCCGCCCGCGAACCCCTTTAACACGAGCGAGCCGCCCGCGAACCCCTTTCCACCCTCGAATCCGGTGAGCTGCGATACGGCCACTCCCACGCCGTGTTCTTCCGCCGCTCCCTGGGCCAGCCGCCGCCACCTTCCGAGGTTCGACGGAACGCCCGTGCCCGGCTGAGCACCACGGGCGGGAGAGGCGCTGGGTACCAGAAGGACCTGCGCGCCGTCCAACGCGGCGAGCGTCGCCGAGATCGAGTGAAAGAGGTCCTCGCAGATCAACATCGCGGCCCGGCCCCAGCGGGTGTCGAATGCGCGTATCGCGTGGCCGGCCTCGACGAACCGCTCTTCCTGAAATACGCCATAGGTCGGAAGGAATACCTTGCGGTGGACATGCACGATCCGCGGCTCGGCGGCCCCGAGCTCGACATACACGGCCGAGTTGTAGAGCCTATGCCCCCACACTTCATAGAAGCCGAGAACGATGTCCAGCGGGCGTCCCCCACCGCCCGCTCGATCGTACCGTTCGGCGAGGTCCGAGGCCAGGCTCATTGCCGGGACGGCGTGTTCCCGTACTCCTCCCTCGAGGAAATATCCGGTGAGGGCCGTCTCGGGATACAGCACCACATCCGGCACGGACTCCCGTTCCAGAAACCGGGCGAACGAATCCTCGATCCGGTCCAGGCTGGCTGCCGGCTTTCCCTTGACGGGGCGGAACTGGGCTACCGCGATCTCTATGTGCATATGACCAGGGCCCACGGATGGGGGTCTGAGTTCGGGAGTGGAACGTCAGGTTCGCGGACCCCGGTGTCAATCCGGGGACCGTTTACCGGGACGTGCGGTGGGCGTATGGTATGCCCCGGGCGGTAGGGCCCGATACCATGATCCGTGGAGATGAATCCGTCTTGACCTTCACACCGCTCGTGCTTGGATACGCGATCGCCCTGGCGATCGGTCTCCCGTTGCTCGCCTTCCGAACCGGCCTGCGGGATGAACACGTGGCCGAAGTCAGGGCGGCGCGCCCCGCGGTGTACTTCTCGGCCGCCGTATCCATTGGCGTGCTGGCCGTCGTCACGTTCGGGATCTCGGCGTGGCAATCGATCGCTCCAGCGGACGTCGGCTGGAAGGTCAACGCGGCCGGGCCCGCGTTCGCGTGGGCGGTGGGCGTCGCGGTCGTCGGATTGGCCACCGTCTGGCTGGTAGTGCGACTCGGACAGGCCTTGAAGCTCGCCGAGAGCCCGTTATCCTTCGTGCTGATGCCCCGCACGAGCCGCGAGAAACGGGCGTTCCTGCTCGTCGCCGCGGTTGCGGCGGTGGGCGAGGAGTACCTGTACCGCGGATTCATGCACCACGTATTCACCGGCACGCTGGGGGATCCGTGGACCGCCGCGGCGCTGACGAGCGTATCCTTTGGGGTGGCGCACGGGTATCAGAAGGCCATCGGGATGACGCGGGCTGCCCTGCTGGGTGCCCTCCTCTCCGTCCCGGTGATCTGGACGGGGAGCCTGTTTCCCTCCATCGTTGCGCACTTCTGGATCAATGCCGCGGTGGGACTCGGCGGTTGGAAGCGGTTGTTTCCGGACCTGGCCGCCGTCGAAGCCAGCGCGGTGTCGGACGACTGGAATCAAGGCACATAGGGGACATGGGGACGGTAGATAGATGAGTTCACACGCGATTCGCACGAACCTGCTTCGCTCGATCGGACTGGCGATCCTGCTGGGGCCCCTGGCCCCACTGGCGATGGCGCAGGATCTGCCCGATCTGGAGATCGACGGCCTGCTGCGCACGGGGCTTCGGCTCGAGTCGTCCCGCTACGACGGGGTGAGCGGCTTCGAGATCTATGATGCCCGCCTCGGAGTGTCGGGGAAGGTCGGCATCGTATTCGACTACGCGCTCCGGGCTGAATACCAGTTCGATGCTGACGCGGTACGCCTCCTCGACGTACGGCTTTCGGTACCCCTGAACAGCGAAGTTCTGCGGTTGGACGCGGGCCTCCTGATGTCCGGATTCGGGCGGGAGACCATGAAGTCCAAGGACGCGATCCCATTCGTCGAGCGATCGCAGGGCTCGCTCGCTCTGGCGCCCGGCCGGCAGGTCGGTGCGGCGCTCCGCGGAGTGGCTCTCGAGCAGCGACTCAGCTACTGGGCCGGCCTGTACAACGGGGAAGGCGCCACCTTCGGGAACGACGACCGCCGATTTCTGTTCGCGGGTCGGGTCGAATACAATTCGGTCGGTGAGGTGGAGTTCTTCGAGGATTTCGTATACGAGTTCGGGGCTGACCTGGCGCTGGCCAGCGACAGCGCCAACCCGGTGCTGCCGGTGAGCCTGCCGCCGGGCGACGCGGAAGGTGTGGGAATTCCGGGCTATACGGAGTTCACGGGGAATCGGTTCGCGTGGAGCGCTGACGCGGGCATTCGCTACCGCGCGTGGTCATTCGCCGCCGAGTATGCACGGGTGGAATACGACCCGGAGGGAAGCACCGGCGAGGTTACCTCCGACGCGTGGTACGCGCAGGGTGCCTACAGCCTGTGGGGCGCCTTCGACCTCCTGGCTCGCTACGATTCGTTCAAGCCCGCCGTGGGCCTGGGCACCGAGCCGGACCGCACGCAGTTCCTGGTGTTTGGGTTCATGGTGAACCCGGGATTCAACGCGAAGTTCGGTCTGCAGTACTCGGTCGGGATCGACGGAAGCCTGGTGGGCGTGTCGCAGGCGATCGACCGGACCAATACGGGGCCGGGCCTGGCGGACAAGCAGTTTCTCCTGAACCTGCAGTTGTCCTTCTAGTCGCTGCCGGCGGCCGTCCTGGCCCCGTCGCGATCAGAAGTGGAACTGGAGCCTGGCCTTGAACGAATTCTCGTTGCGCAGTGCGTCGGTAGTCGGGCTCGCGATGTCCCAGTTCAGGGCCAGCTTGTTTCTCTTGTAGAAGAAGATCTGCACGCCGGGGGTGAATCCCCAAACCTCGTTGTCGCTGACGTCTGAGTTGGTGTCTGCCCAGCCGAGGCGAAGTATGGGCTCAATGGCCATGTCCCCCGAACCCACCGGGAACTTCCAGGACACGATCGCCTGCCAGCTGGCGATCTTCGCGAAGTCCTCGCCCGACGCCAGGTCGATTTCGTCCCCCGCAATGTTCTGAAACGGATTGTCTCCAAACACGAAGCCGAGCTGGGCGTGCGGTCCGTCCGTGAAGTCGCCCCAGTCGGCGAACAGTTCGTAGTTGTAGTGGTAGCGACCCTGCAGCCCCTCCTCGACGGTCTCATAGCCCTGGTCAGTAGCCGCCAGGGCTACAGCGACCTTCAGGTCCTTGGGGCCGGCTCCGAGTTTGACCTGCCCCCGACCGACGAACTGTTTCTCGGTGTTCGAGTCCGTGTATTTCAGGTCTGAGTCTCCGGTGAAGACGCCCGCCCAGTATGAGAAGACGCCGTTGTTCGTGGAGCCGCTGGCCTCGAGTCCAATATCGCGGTCCGACAGGTCGAACGCCGTCGTGAAGCTCGTGACATTGGGCGCGAGGAGCCCGTCCAGACCCCGGATCGCGAGTTCTCTCTCCACGGTAAGAGTCTGCGTCGAGGAGACGAGCACGAATCCATCGAAAGGCCGCTTGAAGTGGCCGCCCTTGAGCCGGAAAGCCTTGCTGAACGTAAACCGCCCCCACGCGTCCTTGAGTCCGACGTTGTCGATTTTGTTGAAGTCCGGTTGGATCCGAAAGTCGATCTGGTCGTTGATCTTCACCGTGAACGTGAGGCGCGCCCGCCGCAGAAAGAGGTCGGTCGCCGGCACCTGTTCCGCACACGCCGAGTTGTCGGGAATCGGGAACTCGCTGCACGAGCTCGTGCTCGCCTGCAACTGAACGCGCCCGCCGACACTGAACTCAAGCGCCTTGGTCTTGAAAGAGATGTCGCTGCTCTCCTGGGCCCACACCTGCGCCGGCACGCACAGCGCCAGCAAACCCGCAATGACAGCCGCTCCCGCAACCCGTCTCATCATCGTGCCTTCCGGGGGTGATCAGCCTGCCGGCTTGAGGCCGGCGCAATTGACCATTCGAATCAACGGAACCGGTAGCCGACCCCGCGCACTGTTTCGAGGAGTTCCCCGTCGCTTCCCAGCTTGGCTCTCAACCGGGCGACGTGCATGTCGACGGTCCGAGTCTCAATCCGAGCTTCCGTGTTCCAAGCTGCCTGGAGCAACTGCCGGCGAGTCTGCACTCGCCCCCGACGGTCCAGGAACACCTTCAAAAGGCGGTACTCCAGCGGTGTGAGATCCACCGCGTCGTCACCCACGAACGCCCTTTGGGAGTCCCCGTCCACCTGTATCCGGCGCGGCTCTTCGGCCACGTGGTCAGTCCGGGAGCAACGCGGCGAGGAACTGACGAAGCGTGGATGCCGGCAGCTCCGTCGCCCTGCGCACGAGGTCGTCCTCGGATTCCTCTACCAGGATAGCGTCTGTGTCGTAGCGTTCCTCACCGCGTCGGAAGGAGATCCGGCCACGGCACAGGTCCGCGGATGCGCGTTCTGCGACGACCACGAGGCTCCAGGTGTCGTCATGGTCGTGCAGGGTACCGACTTCATACTCCCGGGTCGCCGTGTCCCAGATCTGGAGCTGGGGCGGGTCGCCGTTGGTTCTTCCCGACTCGTTCACCTCTTCTCCCCCTGCTGCCCGTTCCGATCCGCTTCTTCCGACTTCCACAGCCCGAGGAGGTGGGGATCATACCGTCCCGGGTCTTCGGTGTATTCCGCGATCCACGTCTCCAGGTCCGGGAGTGGTACGCTCTTACGCAGCTTTCGGGTCACCAGCTGCATCATGGCCTGAAAACTGAGCGCGCCTACGGCGAGATTCGCCTCGTGCGCAGCCTCTTCCATCAGCTGGTAGGTGCGTTCGTCCGTCAGGGAGAGAAAGACTTCGGAGATCTGGGCCGAGCAGTAGTCCAGGTACTTCGCCCGCAGAACGGGGTCAACGTTCACGCGTTGGTCTGCACGTGTCGAGGCACCAAGTCGCTCCTCACCTGAATTCTGGCCCACGTTCCGTTTGCCCGCGGCTCGTTCTTGACGTCAACGTGTGCTTACGGTCCCTAAGCGGATGTAGCGCGGGGGGGTGGGAGCGTCAAGCGGTCGACGACCGGGAATCGAGACCGTTTCAGGAGTGGGCAAAGGGGGGAAGGGGCTCGCCGGAGCGCTGCAGTTCACGATACACGGCCCGCCGTACCATGCCGTAGCGGATGACGCGGTTGAGATACTCGGGATCCCGATCGCGAACCTCTTCGACCGTGTCCGCGACTTCGTTCGGGAGCCGCAGCACCAATTCCACCGGTCGGGTATCTGACATGTGAACGCACCTGTAGCTGAAAGTACGGCAATTACAATCTCGATAAAACCGGGATTCCGTACGTTTCGGAATGGCGAACTGAGGTCTGTGAGCCTCGGAATGTCCGGTGAGCCAACATTACGATCCTTGAACCTCCGGAGCAAGTCCAGATCGACCCCAAATGAAGGTCGTGTGTACGCCCAACTCATTAAATTACAAGGATATAAGTCGATTGTAGATAACTCGCCTATCCGTGTGGATTATGTGTGTAGATCCTCGGAGGCCACCTCAGGCGCCGGGGTCGAATATCCCTACGAGACGGGCCGGAATCGCATGCCGCTGGCAAGCTGAGGACCCGGGTGTAGGCAGGCAGAGTTTTGAAAATTTGTTCGCCGATTGCCCGCGCGCTCGCCAACGAGAAGAGAGGCCGGCGCCGAGTTTCGGCGCCGGCTCTGCCAGGCAGGTGATCGTCCTTCAGAAGCGGTCCCGCCTCTACCTCGACCACCCGTTGTTCGAGCGGTCGTCATCCGGGTACACACCGCGCGGGTCGAGAGCCACTGCAGCCACGTCGCGGTCGGCCGGCACGCGATACGTATAGACCGGGCCGAGCTTCCACATCTCGACCGGCAGGCGGACGGTCTCCGTTGCGCCTCCCTCGAAATCGATCTGGAGCTCGGCCGGCATCACCATACTGCCAAGGCTCTCCAGCCGGACTTCCGTGACGCCGTCGTCGGTGACGGACACGTCCGTCACGGCCTGGTCGAGGCGCGCCGTCGAGTAGACCCAGGCCCTCCAGAACCAGTCCAGGTCCATTCCCGCCGAGTTCTCCATCGACCGGATGAAATCCGAGGCCGTGGGATGTTTGAAAGCCCAGGCGTGCGTGTACTCCGAGAGCGCCCGGTCGAACCGCTCCTTCCCCAGTACCTCGTATTGCAGCAGGTGCATCATGAGCGCCGGCTTGAAGTAGGCGGCCCAGAACAGGTCGTGCTGCTCGTCCGGCGGCAGGGCCATCGCCTGCTCGACACCCGGGAGCGAGTGCTCGGCCCACAGCTCGAGCGGCTGAACGGAGATCGCATCGGCGTACGGTTCGCCCTCGAAATAGACCTCCACCGACTCGATGTTGATGAACGTGTTGAAGCCCTCGTCCATCCACGGGTGCAGCCGCTCGTTCGTGTTCACGATCATCGGGAACCACTCGTGCCCGAACTCGTGCGTGAGCACCCAGTAGAGGGCCTCCCGCGTCGTCTCGGTGGGCACGAACGTGATCATCGGGTATTCCATGCCGTCGTTCGGACCCTCCACCGTGGTGGCGTGGGGCCAGGGGTAGGGAAACAGGCGCTCGGAGAAATGCTTGATCGAGACCCACGACATGCGATTCGCTTCCTCCCACAGCTCCGCTTCGGGGCGATAGAAGGTCTGAATCCGGATTCCGTCATACGAACTCGCGTCCCAGCGGAAATCCGGCGCCATCGCGAACGCGAAGTCGCGAACGTTCTCGGCCTCGAATCGCCACGTCTTCGTTCCCGAGGCGCGGCGGCCCCGGTTTGAGCGTGCCTCGGACTCGGTGATGATCGCCACCGCTTCCTCGGACCCGTCGGCGCGGGTCAGGCGCGACTGCTGCTCATCCGTGAGCACGGCGTCGGGGTTCACGATCGTGCCCGTGGCCGTAACCACGAAGTTGTCGGGCACCGTGACCGCGACCTGGAAGTCGCCGAATTCCTGGTAGAACTCGCCCGCGCCCAGGAACGGCGTCAGGTTCCAGCCGCTCACGTCGTCGTACACCGCGACTCGCGGATACCACTGCGCCACCTGGTACAGCGTGCCGTCACGTCCGGTCCGCCCGTAGCCGTATTCCGGCTGGGTCATGCTCCACTCGATCTCGACTTCGGTCCTGGCGCCTGAAGGCAGCGGGTGAGGGAGGTCGACGCGGGCGATCGTGCCCATGACCTGGTACTCCAGGTCACGGCCCCCCGCCGCCACGCGTCCCAGCGTCATGCCACTACCGTCGCACGTGAAGTCGAACACTGAGTCTCCGAACAGCAGAGGCGGCACCGCCAGGACCTGCGACTTGCTCTCCGGGTGACAAAGGTTGGTGTCCAGCTTGAGCCACAGGACGGACAGGGCGTGCGGCGAGTTGTTGTGATACCGGATCGTCTGTGACCCGGTCAGCGTGTTGTCCGCCGGGTCGAGTGCGGCCTCGATCCGATAGTCCACCTTCTGCTGCCAGTAATCGGGGCCGGGCAGGCCAGCCCCGGTTCGAATCGTATTCGGCGTGGTCAGGTCGAGAGGCCGGAACGGGGAGCGGACCTTCCATCCCGGGCCTTCCTGCTGGGCCGCCCCCGAGGTGGGCATGAAGAGGAACACGGCTGCGGCGAATAACGCCAGGCGAGCAACGACTGAATACGGCGACCGGCGCGGATTCATGAGAGCCTCCTGGGCGTCCGCGGAAGGAGCGATGATCTGGACCCGGCAAGATGCGCTTACCGGGGCCGGGCGCTCAAGTGCGGAGGGTCCCGAATTGCCGGCCCGGCGCGCGATGACCTATCCTGCGTGGGTCCATTCGGCCCGTCCCGCTCGTGTCCCGTACCGGAGACCGTATGCCAGACCGACGCAGCCGCAGGTGGATCGGTGTCGTGGTTGCCGTGATTCTGGTGGCCGGTGGCCTCGCCGTGAGCGGGCGTTTCCCGACCAACGGGACCCACTACGGGCTGTGGTCCATCCTGCCGCCTGTCGTGGCCCTGGTACTCGCGTTCACGCTGCGCGACGTGATCGCGGCCCTGTTCATCGGGATCGTCCTCGGCGGTGTGATCAGCGGCGAACTGAACATCGTCCAGGAGTACCTGATCCCCTCCATCGGATCCCCGAACTTTGCCCTGATTCTGCTGGTGTACCTGTGGGCGCTCGGGGGACTGATCGGCCTGTGGACGCGGACCGGCGGCGCGGTGCGGTTCGCCGATTGGGCAGGGGCCAAGGTGGCCCGCGGTCCGCGGTCGGCGAAGTTCTTTGCCTGGGCCATGGGGCTCGTGTTCCACCAGGGCGGGACGATCAGCACGGTGCTCACCGGGGCCACGGTGCGGCCCGTGGGCGACCGCCACCGGGTGTCCCACGAAGAACTCTCCTACATCGTCGATTCCACGGCATCTCCGGCCGCCACCATCATCCCGTTCAACGTGTGGCCGATCTACGTAGGTGGCCTGGTGGCCGGGACGGTGCCGGTGATCGCGACGCAGGAAGAAGCGATCGCGTTCTTCTTCAGAGCGGTACCGTTCAATTTCTACGCGATATTCGCGGTCCTCTTGACGCTGCTCGTAGCGTGGGAAAAGTGGCCGTGGCTGCCTCGAAACATGCGCCGGGCAATGGAACGCGCCCGGGCTACGGGGGAGCTCGATCGGGAGGGCGCGGAGCCCATGGCGGCCGAGGAACTCACGGTCGTTCGACTTCCCGAGGGCTACCGTCCGAGCCTGATCGACTTCTTCGGGCCCATCGGGACGTTGCTGGCCGTCGCGGTCATCCCGTTCGTGGTCACGTTCTACATCCAGGGCAACCGGGAGTCTCCCTCGCTGCCGATAGCCGAGGCCTTCGTCCTGTCGGTCCTCGCCGGGATGGCGATCGCTCTGGCCCGCGGAATGAAGCTGCGGGACGTGATGGAGGGGTTCATCGGTGGGTGCAAGGGAGTGACGATCGGGGCCCTGGTCCTGGCGTTGGCGGTCACCCTCAAGTCGGTGGCAGACTCCCTCGGGACCGCCGATTACGTGGTGCAGACCGTCGGCCCGTGGGTGAGCCCCGTGGCGCTTCCCGCCGTACTGCTGCTGGTGACCATGTTCGTGGCGTTCTCGACCGGGACTTCGTGGGGCACGTACGCGGTGCTGTTCCCGGTGGCCATGCCGCTCGCCTGGTCCGTCCACCCCGAACCCGCGTTCCTCACCCTGTGCTTCGCGGCTGTCACTGGCGGCAGCGTGTTCGGCGACCAGTGCTCCCCGATTTCGGATACGACGATCCTCTCATCGGTGGCCACCGGGTGCGACCTGATGGATCACGTCACGACGCAGCTTCCACTGGCGATGATGGCGGCGGGCGGCGCCGCTGTGCTGTACACGTTGCTCGCGGCGTTCATCGTATAGGGCCCGGTCAGCCGTCGGGCCGGTCGACGTGAGCGTGGATCGTGACAACTCCGCTCCCGGAAACTACGTTCGGGGCGGGCAACACGAGTCTTTCCGGGGAGGGTTCATTGAGTGAGAGCGGAGCGAAGTCGGCTCTGATCCTGGGGGCGTCCAGCGGGTTCGGCGAGGCGGCGGCGCTGGAGTTCGCCCGAGCGGGCTACGACATCTTCGGCATCCACCTGGACCGCAGGGCCGGATTGGCGCGAGTAGAGGAAATCCGGGCCACCATCGAGGCCGAGGGAGTCCAGGCGAAGTTCTTCAACATCAACGCCGCCAGCCCCGAGAAGCGGGACCAGGTGTTGGACGAGATCGCCGCCGCCGTCGAGCCCGGCTCGGTCCGCGTGCTCATGCATTCACTCGCGTTCGGTACGCTTAAACCGTTCGTCGCGGCGGGTGACGCCGGGTCGATGACGATGGAGCAGATGGACATGACGCTTACCGTCATGGCCCACTCGCTCGTGTACTGGGCCCAGGGCCTCGTCCGTCGTGGCCTCATGGGGCAGGGCGGTCGCATTTACGCCATGACGAGCTCCGGCGGCGACCGTGTGATCCCCTCGTACGGCGCGGTGTCGGCAGCCAAGGCCTCCCTCGAATCCCACTGCCGGCAACTGGCCCTGGAACTCGCGCCCTACGGAATCACGGCCAACTCGATTCGTGCCGGTGTGACGGATACGCCTGCGCTGCGGAAGATCCCGGGTGCGCAGCACATGATCGAGGAAGCCCGGCAACAGAATCCCTACGGCAGGCTCACCACCCCTGAGGACGTGGCCCGTTGCATGGTTTCCCTGGCGGACGAGGGCACGTCCTGGATGACCGGCAACGTCATCCGGGTAGACGGTGGTGAGGACTTCGTTGGCTCCATGCCCTCCACGGGATGAAGCGCATGATCAGGAAGAGGGAAGACGAGGAAGGCCTCGCCCGCCTGGCGGTCTGGGCGGTGAGGAACCGGTCGCGGGCGCTGCGAGACGAGATCACTCGTCCGTGGCGGCGAGGGCTGGACCTGCCGGAAGCGGAGGCAGGTCGCTGGATCGGGCTTGGACTCGCACTCGGCGCCCTGGTGGCTGGCGCCGGATTGGCCATCATCGCATCGCTTTCCGAGGACTGATGCTTCCGGTCTGCGGGGTGCAGATGGCGCCCCGCCGCGGAGAATCGGAGGCCAACGTCAGGATCACCCGGTCGGCGATCGAGGCGGCGACCGGGGAAGGCGCCCGCCTGGTCGTGTTTCCCGAGGCCTCCCTCACCGGGTACGTGTTCCACGACAAGGAATCTGCGAGGGCCGCGGCGGTGGAGGCAGCCGGTCCCGAGCTCGCCGAGGTGGCCGAGGCCTGCCGCGTCGCGGGTGCCTGGGCCGTCGTCGGGGCGATCGAGCGGAATGGCGACCTGCTCCACAACTCGCTGTTCCTGGTCGGACCCGACGGACCGGCCGGTCGCTATCGAAAGCTCCACACGCTGTGCCTGGGGGTGGACCGCTTCACCACGCCGGGGTCAGAGCCTCCCCCGGTGTTCGAGACCCCGCTCGGCCGCATCGGTCTGAACATCTGTTATGACGGATCGTTTCCGGAAACAGGCCGGGCGCTGAAACTAGGGGGGGCGCAACTCATCGTTCTCTCGACGAACTGGCCGAATCTGAGGCTCAAGCGGGAGCAGGTTCGAATCCGGGCCTACGAAAACCACGTCAACTACCTGGCGGTGAACCGGGTCGGTATCGAGGAAGGCGTGGCCTTCCACGGGGGTACCATGGCGGCTGACCCGAGCGGAGAGATGATCGCCGAGATCGGAGACGGGCCCGGATTCCTGCACGTGGAGTTCGACATGGCGTCGGCGGACGCGACCCGGGTGGTCGAAGTGGGCGGCGAGTACGAGTACGACTACGTGGCCGATCGCAGGCCGGACATGTACGGGAAGCTGACGGAGTCACCGCCGCCGGGTGAGCCGAGCGGCAGCAGACGCGCCTAGACTCGCTGCTGGGCCGGGGCTGCGTGGATCATGTAATCACGTGCCGGCTGCCACACTCGCAGGGTCGCACGACGCGCTCCAACTGTCCGTCGATGGAAATCTCGGGTGGTGCCGGGTGCACCGGCTCTTCCAGGTCGGGCAGCTGCAGCCGGATCTCGTCCGGCAGCCGCACCGGCACTTCGGGCGCGCTGACCTCGACGGTCGCGGCCCAGGACGGCTGGACGTTCCCTTCCAGGGTCTCCACGCTGAATCCAGCGAACAGCAGGACCGCGCAGGTCCCTGCCATCCCCAGGATTTCAGTTACTTCGACTCGCCCGATCATCTTTCTCCACCCCTCCGCATCGTTCCCTCGCGGGCGTGGCGACGGCCCTCCGTCGCCTTCTAATCGTTTGGACAGCGCGAGTGGTCCGATCGTTGCTTTCTCTACGAAATTGGACCCCCGGGGGTTTCGACCGATTCCGTCTGCATGCTGCGAAACCGGCCTATTCGAAGGAAATGCGTACGATTCGACCTTCCGGTCCGACGAGCCAGCCGGCTGCCGGAGAAGCAATGCCGAGGCCCCAGTACGCGACCGTATCGGCGCTCGACCAGGTCGCCCCTTCGTCGGCGGACCAGTCCGCTCCGTGTGGTCCGACCGCGACCAGGGTGGGAGTCGGAGCTCCGGGTACGTAGGCGGCTCCGTAGACGGCGCCTGGAAGAACAGGTCGCCCCGCCAGGGTCCAGCTGGCACCACCATCCGATGTGGCGGCCACGTTGTCCGTATGTTCATCGGGCCTGGCGAGGTCGCCGCCCAGGATCACTCCGTGCAGGGAATCACGGAAGGCGATCGTGAAGATGCCCGCCGCTTCTCCCGCGGGCAGGGGCGCCGGGACCGCCGTCCAGGTCCGGCCCTCGTCTAGCGTTGCCAGGACCCGCGCCGTATCTGCGGCCCCGGTGCCGATCCAGGCCCGCCGGCCCGGACCCAGGGCCACGCAGGTTCCGCTGGCCGCGAAACCGCCCTCTCCGGGGAGGGCTGCGGGCACGTCCGCGGTGCGCGTGTATTCCCAGGTCTCACCGCCGTCCCGGGTACGCAGGATACGCAATTCGCCGTCTACGGCGTCGCCGTACACGATTCCATGCTTTGCGTCCCGGAACTCCAGGCAGTCGTAGAAGCCATCGGGCTCGGGATTGAGAAACTGCAGTTCCCACGTTTCGCCGCCGTCCTGCGTGTGATAGATGCGGGAGAGCTCGCCGGACCCGGCGCTCAGAAGCCACGCGCGGTCGGCGTCCAGCGCGTGCACGTCACGGAACTGGAGGGTGTCGGCGCCTGCCATGGTGTGCGCCGTCCACGTCGCGCCTCCGTCCAGCGTGCGCGCCCACGTGCCGCCGTGGCCGCTGGCCCAGACCACGTTCTCGTCCACGGCACTGACGGCCTGAAGCAGGACGTCAGTTCCAATCTCCTGGGGCTCGATACGGATTCCGGACAGGGGAATGGGCGTGGCTTCCTGCGCGTCTGGCGACCCGCACGAAAGTGCCACGACGGAGGTGGTCATCAGGATCAGCGGCCCTCGGACGAGGTTCATCGAGATTCCTCCAGGTACACGGTCATCGGGTCCCGTCGAACGTCAGCGTGATCTCGATGCGGCGATTCCGAGTCCTGCCCGCCCCGGTGTCGTTCGGCGCCACCGGTCGGGATTCGCCGTATCCGACCGCCGTGATCCGATCGGCGCTCATCGCGATGTTGGACAGCAGGTACTCCCGGACCGCGATGGCCCGCCGGCGACTCAGGTTCTGGTTCAGCGACTCGTTGCCCTGCGAGTCCGTGTGTCCCTCGACCACTACCCGAGCTTCGGGGAACTCCCGGACCACCCGTTGAACCTTCGTGAGCAGGCCGAACTGGTCAGGGCGAATCTCATCCGACCCGGAAGGGAACGTGAGCCCCGCCAGCCTGAGGATCAGCCGGTCTTCGGACCGCAGCACCTCTCCCTCCGAGGGCGTGAAGATCGCCTCGACCTCACGGAACTGTCGCTCGCGGCGCTGCCTTTCGCGCAGTTCCGCGCTGACGGCTGCCTCACGTAACTCGACGGCGGCCATCCTCGCGTCCAGTGAATCCACGCTGCGGTCCAGTCGCTCGATCTCGGCCGCTCTCTGGCGCACATCTCTGCGCAGCGCCGCGCGCTCATCGTACAGGCTCTCGATCGCCACGAGGACGTCGTCCACGACCGGCGCCGCACCCTCTGAGAATCGTGCCTCGAACTGCAACGCTTCGGTGATTCGCCGAACCTGCTCTTCTGCACGAAGGGCCACGTCCTCGACCGTGAGGCGCTTGCGGGAGATGCTGTCGGCGAGCCCGGCCAGGCGCTCCGCGTGGCGATATGCCACCGCCGCTTCCTCGGCCAGCGCGCCTGCGCTTGAAGCCTGGTAGCGGTCGCCTGCGAGCACCGCCTCAGCCTCGCTGATCAACGAGTCCGCGCCGTTGAAGAGGAGTGGAGACAGCCTGTCCGCCTTCGCCTCGAGAGCCGCGGCCCGCGCAGTTCTCGTCCGGCCCAGGACATCGGCCCGAATCGCGTTCAGTTCGGCCTCGCGATACTCCGCTTCTGCGCGCACCGCTCGCTCCTCCGCCCCGGGGCTGTCGTCGTTCTCGATCCTCCGCCCGGCATCCCGGGCAGACTTCTCGGCCGATTCCCAATCCTCCGCAGCGAAATCCGGGGCGCCGGCCTCGAGCGCATCGGTCCGGGCTTCCAGGGCGCCACGGAGAACGGTGCGTCCCAGGGACTCCAGCTCCTCGGCTTCGTCCAGCGCCTCGAGTGCCTCGTCTACCCGGCGGTCGATGTCGTCATCACCGGCTCCGTCGTCGTACCGCTTCCGGGCGTCGGCGAGACGCGATTCCGCGCGCTCGAACAGGCGGGGAGCGATCAGGTCCATGTTGACCGCACGGGCCTGCTCGATGCGCTCCGCGGCCTGCGCGATGCGCGTTTCGACGCTCTGGGCCAGGAGCGAGGCTGGAGACAGGATGGCGAGCGCGACCACGACCGCGCGCAGGCCTGTGGAGAAGGTCATCAGAATCTCTCCGTTCCTTCCTCAGTCAAGGTCGGACATGACAGCCAGGGCTTCTCGCAGGGTCGTTCTTCCGCGGTCGCGGGCATACCAGCGCCGTACTTCCCTGTAGATCTCCGGGGCCGTGCTCTTCCCGCTCGTCTTCTGGCGAATCACGAATTCCTGCAGTTCGGCCGGCCGCGGTCCCCAGCGACCCACGGGCCGGAAGTCCTCGTCCATGATGACGATGATGGGAATCGAGCGGCTTCCGTTCGTCAGGTACATGTCCATCAATTCCGGGTGCTCGTCCCGCTTGACGACACGGAGATCGATCCACTCGGAATCCCTGTCCAGGCGGCCGAATACCGGCACGAGGTTGGAGGCGTCACCACACCAGTCCTCGGCGATCGCCAGCAGCTTCCACTCCCGGCCCAGGTCCTCCAGCGCTTCGAGGGTCCACACGGGGGTGGTGGCACGTCGGTATATGCCCTGCCACAACTCACGATGTTCCTCCACCTGGTTGCCCAGATAGTCGTCCCACGTGAAGCCCGAATTCCACCAGGCTTCGAGACTCTCGGGGGCCAACGTGGGGGTCATACCCGACGTCTTCATATCGTCATCCTCTCGCGGTAGCTTCGAGGCGTGAAAGCCAGTAGGATATGGGGCCGCACGACGGCCCGTAATCGCACGAATAATAACCGTCTTGCGGTCAGGATGAACCCTGCGAACGCCGCCCGCGTTCACAACTGCCGAGACGATTCCATTGAACGGACGGAGAACGAACCGATGAGCCTCGATATGCGACCCGGAATGACGATCGAGGGCGACCTGCGCCCCCCCGCTCCAGTCAACGAACCCGTATGGGGTTACGAGCCTGGCTCTCCTGAACGGGCTGACCTCAAGAGCAAGCTCGACCAGATGGCCTCCGAGGTCGTCGAGATCCCGATCATCATCGGCGGAAAGGACTACACGACCGGCGACATGGGCGAAGTCGTGATGCCGCACGACCACGCGCACGTGCTGGCTCGCTATCACAAGGCCTCGGACGAGCACATCCAGATGGCGATCGACTCCTGCATGGAGGCCTGGGAGGAGTGGTCGAACTGGCCGTGGCAGGACCGCGCCGCCGTGCTTCTCAAGGCCGCCGACCTCCTGGCCGGGGACTGGCGCCAGGTTCTGAACGCCTCGACGATGCTGGGGCAGAGCAAGACCTGCTACCAGGCCGAGATCGACGCCGCGTGCGAGATCATCGACTTCTGGCGCTTCAACGTTCAGTACGCCCGTGACCTCTACTCGAACCAGCCGATCTCGTCTCCGGGCGTCTGGAACATGACCGACTACCGCTCGCTCGAGGGCTTCGTATACGCCATCTCGCCCTTCAACTTCACTTCGATCGGTGGGAATCTTCCGACTGCGCCGGCGCTCATGGGGAACGTGGCGATCTGGAAGCCGGCCCGGACGTCTCTGTTCAGCTCGTACTACCTGATGCGTCTGCTGCAGGAAGCCGGGCTTCCGCCGGGCGTCATCAACTTCCTGCCCGGGAATTCGGGTCAGATCACGGACAAGCTCGTGGCGAGCCCGCACCTCGCGGGGATCCACTTCACCGGATCGACCGAGATCTTCCAGTTGCTGTGGAAAAAGGTGGCCGAGAACCTGGAGAACTACCGCTCGTATCCCCGCATCGTGGGTGAGACCGGCGGGAAGGACTTCATCGTCGCGCACCCCTCGTCGGATCCGGATGCTGTCGCCACGGCCATGGTACGGGGAGCCTTCGAATACCAGGGCCAGAAGTGCAGCGCCGCATCCCGCGCCTACGTGCCGGAGTCCCTGTGGCCCCGGGTGAAGGAAGTCGTCGGATCCCAGCTCGCCGAGATGAAGATGGGCGATCCGAGGGATTTCGAGAACTTCGTGTGCGCCGTGATCGACGGGTCCGCGTACCGGGATATCACGGGCTACATCGAACACGCGAAATCGGCTCCGGGTGCGGAAATCCTGTTCGGTGGCGGCTACTCGGACGAGAAGGGCTACTTCATCGAGCCGACCGTCGTGCTCGCATCGGATCCCAAGTTCAAGACGATGTGCGAGGAGATCTTCGGACCGGTCCTGACGGTACACGTCTACCCGGACGGCCAGTGGTCCGAGACGCTCGACCTGGTGGACTCGACGTCGCCGTACGCTCTCACGGGTGCCGTGTTCTCGCGCGATCGGGCCGCGACCCGGGAAGCGATGGCCACCCTGCGCTGTGCAGCCGGCAACTTCTACATCAACGACAAGCCGACCGGTGCGGTCGTGGGGCAGCAGCCGTTCGGAGGGGCCCGCGCCAGCGGTACCAACGACAAGGCCGGCTCCTTCTTGAACCTGGTCCGCTGGGTCTCGCCGCGCTCGATCAAGGAGACGTTCGTCCCGCCGACCCACTTCAAGTATCCGTTCATGAAGACGGGCATGGGCGACTCGATGGAGGACCTGGGCCAGAAGCTCGGCGAGCAGATGGGCGAAATCCGCGAGCACCTCGGCGTCCTGGGCGGCTCACTGCGCGAGAAGTTCGGCAGCGTCGTCGAGAGGACGAAGACCGACGAGCCGGACGCCGAGGGCGACGAGGTAACTCCTGAGGCGTAGGCCCAGCCGCTCCGTCGGAGCCCGGGAGGGCCGGTCCGGAAGGTCGGGTCGGCCCTTCGCTCCGTGGCTCGTCATCGCGTGTCTCGGAGTCGCCGCAGCCCTGCTCGTTCCGATCGTGGCGCGGGCGGATGTCGGCCCCCCTGCTCACATGCAGGTCACCGAAACATCGCCGGGACGCTATGCCGTGCAATGGCGTGTGCCGAAGGCGCTCCCCGCGCGAGCCGTGCCGGCGCCCACCCTTCCCGAGACGTGTCGCCCGATAGGCGAGCGTACCGTGGTCGACCAGCCCGGCGCCTGGCTGTTCTCGCGTGACTGGCGATGCGATGGAGGGCTGGCGGGCAAGGAACTTGGCATCCGCTACCCCTTCAGCGACCTGGCACTCACCACCGTGATCCGGGTGGACCTGCTCTCGGGCGATCGCTTCGCTCACGTCCTGTCGCCCGGAGAGGGAGCGTGGAGCGTACCGGAAGGCACGGCTCCGCCGGACCCGGTGCTGGGCGCGCAGCGCGCCGTCATGGCGGGTGCAGTCCATGCGACTGGCTGGATTCACCTGGCGTTCATTCTCGTCGTGGCACTGTTCGGTGGATCCGGGCTTCCCGTTCGGATCATTACCTTCTTCGCCGGCGGGCAGCTGGCGGCGGTGGTCCTTTCGACCCTGTTCGGCGCCACTCTGCCGGCGGGTCCGGCAGCGATCGGACTGGCGATCGGCGTGGTCCTGCTGGCGCGCGAGTCTCTGAGGGGCGAGGAACAGCGGCGTGGCCTCATCGGAGTCGCATCGGCCGCCGGCCTCGTCCACGGTCTCGGCCTGGGGGCCCTGCTCGCCGAGGATCTGGGGGCTGGCGCCAGTCTCGCCTCCCAGGTGGTGGCGGTCCTGGGAATGGACGCGGTGCATCTCGTCGGGGCAGGCCTGCTGGGGTGGGTCCTCGCCCGGGCGGGTCGTGCGGCGGCCCGGTCACCGGTGCGGACGGGCCTCGGCTACGCGCTGGGCATGGGGAGCATGGCCTTCGCTCTTTCCGTGGCGTTCGCCGGACAGGTGTCCACCGCTCCTGCCGGGGGGGCGGACGGAATGCTGCCGCAGGGTGCGGCGTCCGGCACGGCGGGGCCCGCAGCGTCGCAGCGTCTCGCTCCATCGTCGCCTGACGCACCGATCCAGAGCTTCCTGGCCGTGGAGCCCTTCGAGGTTCGGCACGAGGTGATGCTCAGGCTGGCAGGTCTGTCGGAGGCCCTAGCCTGGTACTCGGGTGGACCGGGGTGACCGTGGATGGGGCGTCGGTCGAGCCCCTGGTCAGGCGCGCCGACTACATGACGGTCGATCCGACCGGGGCCCTGCCGCGCACCAATACCGTGCCCGAGGAGGTCGCGACCGCCGTGGTCGGTGTCATCGTGGCTTACCCGACCGCCGGCATGCCCGACCAGGTACGGCTGGAGTGGGAGCCCTTCCCGGATGTCATCACGGAACTGCCTGCAACGGTCATCGACCCGGAGAACACGTCCTCCGATTTGCTGTCCGTCTCGAGTGCCGTGGTGCGCTGGGAAAACGCCCTGGTAGAAGACCCGATTCCAAGCGTGGCCGCCGTCGAGGTCGAGCCGACCAGGATTCCGATCCCCTGGCTCTCTCTGCCCCTGTTCGTCCTCTCGGTTCTCCTTTTCGCCAGGACCCTTCGGGGAGGGCGCGGTGGGAGATCGTTCGCGCTGGCACGGATCGCTCTCGCCGGAGCCCTGCTCGTCGGCCCGGTAGCCCGTAGCGCGGTCGCGGTGCCCGGGTCGTCCGGCCGCACGCCGTCCGAGCGGCAGGCGCGCCGAATTCTCTCGGGGCTTCTCCCGAACGTCTACCGGGCCCTCGAGTTCAGGCAGGAAGAGGCCATCTATGATCGCCTGGCGGTCAGCGTGACAGGAGAAACCCTGACCGAGGTCTACCTTGAACAGAGGCGGGCCCTCGAGATGGAGGAGCGGGGTGGGGCACAGGCCCGGGTCGAGACGGTGGAGGTCCAGGAGGCCCGGGATATCGAGAGCACGGCCGAGGGATTCTCGGTCCGTGGCGAATGGACGGTCGGAGGAATGGTGACGCATTTCGGACACAGGCATTTCCGGCAGAATCGATACGACGCCCGCGTCGGTATCGAGCCGGTAGACGGAACCTGGAAGATCCGTTCAATCGAGGTTCTCGAGCAGGAGCGAATACGATGAAGTGGATCCGGGAGCCGCTCGTGCACTTCACGGTACTCGGGGCGGTCCTGTTCCTGGCCTACGCGGTGGCCAGCGATCTGTTTGCCGTGGACGAGGCCCGCCAGATCGTGATGGACGAACCGGCCATCGAGTTGCTGGCCGACGGGTGGCAGCGCCAGTGGCAGCGGCCGCCGACAGCCGAGGAACTGCGGGGGCTCATCGACGCCCGTGTGCGGGAGGAAGTGCTGTATCGGGAGGCGCAGGCGCTCGGACTCGACCTGAACGACGTGGTCGTACGGCGCCGGATGGTGCAGAAGATGGAGCTCCTGTCGCAGGACCTGGCGCTCCTCGCCGATCCCACGGACCAGGAACTGCGAGCCTTCTTCGCCGAGAACCCGGACGACTACACGGTGCCGCCGCGCATCAGCTTCAGCCACATCTACTTCAACGTCGATCGAAGGGGAGCCGCGGTCGAGGACGATGCCCGGCGTGTCCTGGAGGAGATCCGGTCTGCCGAGCCCCAGCCCGACCGGGCGCCCGATCTCGGCGACCGGTTCATGCTGGCCTACGACTATCGTCTGCAGGCGCCG
>JBDHBK010000001.1:0-18690 GCA_039592635.1 Gemmatimonadota bacterium | reverse complement strand
TCCTGGGCCGATTCGGTGAAGAACGAGGGCGCGACCTCGATCGCCTCCAGCTGGATCGGTTGCGTCGGGAGTTCGATTCTGACGGTCAGAGGCTTTCCCGACCCGACGATGACGTTCGAAAGAAGCACGGATCGATAGCCCAGTGCGCCGGCTCGCAGCGTATAAGCGCCGGGAGCAATGCCCCGGATCGCGAACTGGCCCCGACCGTCGCTGATACCCGTGAGATCAGTGTCGAGGATCTCCACCAGCGCGCTCGGAACGGGCTCCCCGGTGGCGCCCACGACGCGCCCGAGGATCGTGCCCTGCGGGACTTCCTGGGCGACCAGGCGACCGGCAGAGACACCGGCGCTCAACAGCGCAACAAGGAACAGGATTCTTCGCTTCATGCGGCGGAGCATAGTCGTGTGGGAGACCGCTGTCACGACCGTGCGGAGGCCGGTGGGACAGGGTGCCAGGCCCGCCACCTCGCGACCGGTGGCAGCCATCAGCAGATCGTGACCACCACCTTGCCCCTGGCATGCCTAGTCTCGAGATACCGGACCGCGGCTGCGACCCGTTCGAGCGGGTACGAACGGTCGATCACGGGCGTCACCTTCCCACTCTCCATCAGCTCCGCGAGAGCGCCGAGGTCCGTTCCGTTGAGCGAGGCGATGAACGACACGAATCGCTGACTCACGAACGGCGACACGACCCTCACTTTGAGAAGGTCAAGCAGCATCTTCATGGTACCGCCGTCACCGCCGACCCCGACGTAGACTCCCCTCGGGTTCATGACCCGCCGGTAGTCCGACAACGAGCGGTCTCCGATGCAATCGAGGACGACCTGGTACCGGGCCTCCCCCTTCGCGAAGTCCTCCCGTGTGTAGTCGACGACCCGCTCGGCGCCGATCGAGGCGACCATCTCGACGTTCCTCGTGCTGCAAACGCCCGTCACCGCCGCGCCGAAGGCTCTCGCGATCTGCACCGCGAAGGTACCGACGCCGCCGGCCGCCCCGATGACGAGCACCTCTTGCTCCGGCCGGAGTCCTCCCTTGTCGCGGAGGCCCTGCAGCGCCGTGAGCGCAGCGATTGGCACAGCTGCCGCCTGCTCGAAGGAGATGTTCCCGGGCTTGCCCACGAGACGGTCCGCGCGAGCCGAGACGTACTCGGCAAACGTACCCCGCGCCGCGCCGAACACCTCCTCTCCCTCCTGAAACCTGGTGACCTTCGAGCCGACCGCTTCGACCACACCCGCGAGGTCGACGCCGAGCCGACCGTTCCGCGGGCGAAAGATGCCGGTCATGAGTCGGACGGGAGCGGGGGTGCCTCGCATGAAGTGCCAGTCGAGCGGGTTCACGGACGCCGCATGAGTCCGGACCACGACCTCCTCAGGCTTGGGCTCCGGTTTCGCGGCCTCCACGAGCTCGAGCACATCTGCAGATCCGTACCTGCGGTAGGTGATCGCTCGCATCATCGGTGCGGAAAGACTACGCCATCACCGCCCGCGATGGTAAGTGGCTTCACGGGAAGGGCCGACGCAGTGCTACGCCCAACCCAACTGCTTCATGGCCCATGCTGCGTTCCACGTCTTGTACACCTTCTCGACCCGGTCGTCGCCGTTCATGAACATCACGAAGACGTAGTGCGATCTCATCTCCCGGTTCGTCGGGGGAACGGGACCGCCCTCGCCGGTATGGTGGCCATGGAACGTGGCGAAGAACGTGGCGGCGCGGTTCTCCTCGTCCCACGCAGAGGTATGAAGGTCGTAACGGCCATCCGGCATCCAGCTGGCCACGTCCACCATCCACTCGGCGTAGTCTTCCACCGTGGCGACCTCGGCCAGCGGTCCAGCCTGGGACTCGAAGGAGGCGCCGGGCTCGACGTACTGTCGGCATGCCTCCCACCCCTCGGAAGACTCGCATGCGTGGAAGACGCGGGTGGCGTTCTCGAACGGGGACATGCTTCCCTCCTATCCAGGTGGTCGGGCCTTGCTGACTCATCCGGTCCCCATAGAGTCCAAACGGAAGGGGAAAGGCAAGGTCGTAACCAGTTGTGCAGGAACAAAACCCGGACTACGCTGGCGATGTGATGATTCTATCAAGGAGCGTAGGCACCGCCGGTGATGACATTCACAAGCCCCTCCTCGCCATCGGAGTAGAACCATGAAGCTGGTCATCTTCGGATCCACAGCGGGAACAGGCCGTAAGCTCGTCGAGCAGGCGCTCGAACAGAGCCACGACGTGTCGGCATTCGCTCGAACACCGTACAAGCTTGACGACCTCGAGTACCCTAACCTGCAGGTGATTCAAGGGGACGTCCTCGATTCTGGCGCTGTCGCGGAAGCCGTCGAGGGGCAGGAGGCTGTGTTCTGCACCATTGGGGCGGGGGCCGGGCGGACGACCCTGCGTGAGGATGCGACCCGCAACATCGTGCAGGCGATGGATACGGCTGGGGTTCACCGCCTCATCTGCCAATCGTCTCTCGGAGTCGGTGACAGTCGAGCCAACCTTGGCTTCTTCACCAAGCACGTCATCGTCGGGCTGTTTCTGCGCCACGCCTTTGCCGACCATGAACGCCAGGAAGTCGTCATCAAGCAGTCCGCGCTCGAGTGGACCATCGTTCGTCCTCCGCACCTGCTGGACACACCGCGAACCGGAGTCTATCAGCACGGCTTTTCCCCTTCCGACAGGGGCATCAAAGGACAGATTTCCCGTGCGGATGTGGCGGACTTCATGCTGAAGCAGCTGACCGACGACAGCTACGTACACGGGACGCCCGGAGTGTCGTATTGACCTGGCGTGCCTGAACCGCCGGGTGCTCTTCCTTCAGCAATGTGGTGGCGCGGGCTGACCGGACGGTCTGTAGGTGCTGTGCGACTCACGGCTGTATGTTCGTCGCATGTCAAATTCCCGACGTTACGACGAGCAGGAGATCGCGGAGATCCTGCAACGCGCGACCGAGGCCGACGAGGCCGCGCCGCCTGCGGCCGGCTCAGGTCTGACGCTCGCGCAGATCCAGGAGGTCGGCAGCGAGGTGGGCATTCCGACGGCGCGCATCGAGCGTGCGGCTCGCTCGCTGGACCTGTCCAAAGCCTCACCACCGGCCAGCTTCCTCGGCGCCCCGCGGTCCGTGACGCGCATGGTTCCTCTCGATCGGCCTTTGAGCGACGACGAGTGGATGCGATTGGTCGTCATCCTGCGGGAGACGTTCGGGGCGAAGGGTACGGTCGAGTCGATCGGGCCACTCCGGACTTGGTACAACGGAAACCTGCAGGTCCACGTCGAGCCGTGGGAGAACGGTCACCGGGTCCGGATGACCACGTTCAAGGGGAACGTCACCGAAATGACGGCTATGGGCGCGGCCTTCGTGTTCATGGCGATCCTCACCGGGCTCCTCATCTACTTCAAGAAGGGGATGGACGTCGGGCTGATCATGTCGGCCATGTTCGGTGCCCTGGGCCTCGGTGCCATCGGCTCGGCCCGGATTGCCCTGCCGTCCTGGGCCGACCGGCGGGCCGCTCAAATGGAGGAGATCGCCGAGCGGATTCCGCGGCTGCTGGACGACGGCGGTTGACGATCGCGTTACGAACTGGCCTTCCGTGCGGCCGCACGTGATCGAAGGGGTCCGCTAGCCAGGCGCTTCGTCACAACCAGCCTTTCCGCCAGACGAAGGCAAGCAGACCTCCGGCCACGAGCCCCATCAGCACTAGCGCGGCGGGATACCCCAATGCCCAGCCGAGTTCGGGCATGTTCCACCGGGACGCCGCCGGATCGAAGTTCATTCCATATACACCGGCGATGAAGCTCAGCGGGATGAAGATCGTGGCGATGATGGTCAGAACCTTCATCACCTCGTTCATTCGGTTGCTCACCGTCGACAGGTACATGTTCAGCAAGTCCGAGGCGACATCTCGCTGGGCCTCCACGAGATCGATCAGGCGCAACACGTGGTCGTAGCAGTCCCTGAGATACGGTTGCGTCTCGTCAACGAAAATCGATTCGGCGTCCCTCATCAGTCCGTTGAGCATCTCGCGGTAGGGCCAGATCGCCTTGCGCAGCGAAACGAGACTTCGCTTCAGGGCGTGGATCCCGGCCAGGGTCTCGGGTGTCGGCTGCTCAAAGACCTGGTCCTCCAGTGAATCCAGGGCCAGGCCCGCATCGTCCAGCACCGGGAAGTACTGATCGACGGCCGCATCCGTGAGAGCGTACGCCAGGTAGTCTGCACCTCGAACGCGAATCTTGCCTTTGCCGTGCCGTACTCGGTCCCGGACTCCGTCAAAGCAATCACCGGAGTGCTCCTGCAGCGTCACCACCAGGCCATCGCGCACGAGCAGGCTCACCTGCTCCGTCTCGCCTCGCTCGACATCCGGAATCCGCAGGACGATGAACAGCACGTCGTCGTAGAGTTCCGCCTTCGATCGTTGGCCAAGGTTGGCTACGTCCTCGAGAACCAATCGATGCAGGTCGAGGTGGTCACCTATCGCCCGAAGCAGGGGTTCATCGCCGAGGCTGTCCACGTTCAGCCATACGACAGGCCACTCCCTGCAAAGCTCGTCGAGTCTTCCGAGGTCGCTTACCTGCTCCTCGGTGCTGTCTTCCGGTCCATACGCCAGTACCGTCAGCCGCGGGGGCGGAGCCCCGGCGTCGATGACCAGCGTTCCGGGCATGGCTCCGGGAGGCGGTCGCCTCCGATGGTAGTGGAGTCGCCGGCGATGGCCGGCAAAGCCGTTCCAGTTCAGCGTCTTCATTGAAGTCTCCCGCGTCCTGCGCCCACCAGTTCAGTCATCGATCGTTCGATCTCGGGATCGAAGTGCACATCGAGCTGCGGGAAGGCGATCGTGATCCCAGCTTCCTTGAGCGCCCACCAGATCGCCTCATTCAGATCCGAGCGGTACACTCGCAATTTCCATGGATTCTCGATCCACACGCAGACGTGGAAGTTCACCGATGAATCGCCGAATTCCTTCATCAGCACTACGGGCTCGACTTGCTGGGAGCGCCACGGAATATCCTTGATCGACTTCTCCAGGGTAGACCGGACCACGGCCATGTCCGATCCGTAGATCACTCCGACCGGTGCGTCGATCCGATACAGCGAGTCCCGCAGCGTGTAGTTCTTCACGGTCGCCTGCACGAGAGCCGAATTCGGAATGATGAGGTCTTCCTCGTTGAGCGATCTCGCAATGGTGGACCGGATGCCCAGTTCCTTTATGGTGACGATCCGGCCGTCGACCTCGAGGATGTCCCCCGGTTTTATGGTTCTTTCAAACAGCAGAATCACTCCGGAAACGAAGTTGGCCGAGATGTTCTGCATCGCGAACCCGATGATCACGCCAAAGATGGCGCCGGCTGCGAACAGGGCTGTCAGGTCGATGCCGGCGGTATGAAGCGCGATACCGAAGCCGATGAAGAGAATCGAATAGTGGACGAGCCGCGCCGTGACCTGCACGGATCCGGCTTCCTCCACACTGCGCCGATGAGCCACGCTCTCCAGCCATCGCCCGACCATGCGTGACACGAAGAGCGTCGCGAGGACGATGATGAGCACCGTCAGAAGAGTGGCTGCGGTGAGGGTCGTATTCCCGAGCCGGAACAGGGGGAAGTCCAACAGTGAAGCCCATTGCTCTGCAAGCTCCGGCCACGTCATGAATCACCTCGAAAAAGCGTGAGTGTCTCGAGCACTGCCCGGCGAGTAGAATACGCCGTCCGCATGGGATCCGTCGAGAGAAACGACAATACCGTATGTACGACTGGGAGAGAGAGGCCCTGGGAGTCGACACCCTGGGCCAGATCCGTGGAGCGATTCGGACGCAGATGCGTGTAGACCTCCTCAATCCCAGCGCGCAGGCCTGGTGGATCGCCACACTCTACGGCCCCGACATCTGGAAGACCTGGCGGGTGGGGCTGCTCTCCGGATCCATAGCGGCCTATGTCGACCCGGCCGTAGCGCTCCCGGATCCGCTGGTTCTTCGTCTGCCAGAGTACCTCGCTACGAGAATGGAAGGGGTCAACGAGCTGTGGGGCCGGGTGGCGGTCGCGCCGGTCCTCGTAGAGGAGAAGGCGTTGGCTTTCGCCGCGTGCGGCATACACCAGCGCGATGGCGACCTGGATACCACCACGCCTCGCGAACGCTGGGAGTTGGTTGCACCCACGGATCTCGCCGCTCGACTTCAGCTCGCCGACGGTCAGCACATCTCCGTGAGTCTGCTTCCCGCAACCCTGCACAGGCCCGACGCGCCCCATCAAAGGTGAGTTCGCGCGACATGGCAAGTTAAGACCCGGCACGCGTCGATTGTGCGGCGCGCGCCGGGCTGCATCGTATCTGCGAATACCGGGTACCTAGGATTTCATCTCATTCACTGCGATTCGTCGTCCTCCTCAGCATCCCACTCCCAATCGTCGTCTTCCCAGTCCGGCTCGTCATCCCATCTGCCGTCGTCCTCGTCTCCCTCGCTCACCTGGAATGCGAACTCATCCGCGGAACGTTCCCAGGCTCCTTCCTCAGACTCATCCGAAGACCAGGTGGCTCGCGTGCGCTTCGTTGCTTGGCTGACCCGGAGCAAAGCCGACATCGTCGTTCCTCCTGTTGCGTAGCGACAGCTGGGCTGGAATGAAGACCCCGGCAGAACGGGTGCGTAGACCCGTCCATTTGAACTGCCCGGGGCCGGTGAACTGAAGACGCTCGTCGCCTACAGTGCACATCACACCCGATGCAGAGGCTCCTTCAGTAGGGGGCACCTCCAACAGAGCTGCGGCAGTCCGTGATGGATCGCCACGCGGAGGCGCACGCCGGACAGGGCGTCCGATTGGCGCTGACTAACGATACCTGATTCATGGAAAGCGTCAATAGACGCCGGGCGTCTCGCTGTGCTCAGTCGGGGGACGCCAGACAGATGCGGTCAATCTCGTTGAGCTCATCCTCGGAAAGTGCCGGGCCATCGGCAGCACGCAGGTTCTCCGACAGCTGTTCGACCGAACTCGCGCCCACGATCGCTGCCGCCGTTTGCCCCCCGGCCCGGTCCCGGATGGCCCAGGCGATCGCGAGCTGCGCCAGCGACTGCCCTCGACGGTGTGCCACGTCCTGGAGGGCTCGGACCCGATGCAGCACTTCGTCGGTCACCTGACTCGCGGTCAGGGCTCCGGAATAGTCGTGCTTCTTTCCAGCGCGTGACCCTGATGGAATGCTCGTCAGATAGCGATTGGTGAGCAGTCCCTGTGCAAGAGGAGAGTACACGACGACTCCCATTCCGGCGTCCGTCGCCACCGACAGGAGTTCGTCGTCGATGTCCCTCTGGAGCATGTTGTATTTCGACTGGTTCACCAGTAGCGGCATGAAGCCATTGTCCTTGACGCAGGCGACCGCGAGCCGAGTCTGGGTCGCGTCGTAGTTGCTGATCCCCGAATAGAGTGCCTTCCCCATCCGGACCGCGGAGTCAAGGGCGCCCATCGTCTCGTCCAAGCGGGTGAGAGGGTCGGGTCTGTGGTGGTAGAAGACGTCCACGTACTCTGCCTGCAGCCGGCGGAGGGACTGGTCGAGACTGGACAGCAGGTATTTGCGGGACCCTCCGTCTCCGTAGGGCCCCTTCCACATCAGGTACCCGGCCTTGGTGGAAATGACGACTTCATCCCGGGGAAGGTGCTTGAGGATCTTCCCGAACCGCTCCTCGGCCGATCCCGGCGGTGGGCCGTAGTTGTTGGCCAGGTCGAAGTGCGTCACGCCCCGGTCGAAGGCAGAGAAGATCAGCTGTTTGCACAGGTCGTCGTCGGCATCGTCCCCGAAGTTGTTCCAGCAGCCGAGGCTCACCGCGAGAATGGAAATGCCGGACGATCCCAGGCGACGGTAGGCGCCTCCCCTGTATGCCATCTCTCCGTTTGGGCCAGGAGCTTCGGCCATCTGTCAACTCCTCTGCAGATGTCTCAGGCCATGCACGTCGGGCGGGTCCAGCGACTACTCCAACAGTCGCACCTCGAAATCGATCTCGCTCAGTTGGGTCGGCGACTTCCCGATGCTCTCGAGATAAGGTAGCCACCTCGGGTCGCCGTAAAGGTTCGAGAACAGGCTCTGCCTCGAGATCTCGGCCAGGCCCGGGTCGTTGTACTCCGCTGCCCGGTCGAGCCACTCGAAAGCCCGGTCCGCCTCTCCCCTGTACGCCAGGGCATAGGCGACCTGATAGGACCAGCCTCGCTCATGCTTCTCTATCAGCTCCTGCAACGCGGCATCGGATTCTTCCGCCCGGCCGAGGGCGTGGTACGCGAGCACCAGGCCTGTCAGCCGATACCATTCGGTCGATTCCATCTGGACTACCTGGAGCGCCTCCTCCGGCTCGCCCATCAACAGGTGTGCGACACCGATCGCGTAGTACGCCCCCGCCTGGCCGGGGCTCAACTCCAGGGCCGTTTGGAAGGACGCGATACTCTCCTCCAGCCTCCCGGCGCGCCGGTACTCGGATCCGAGCCAGGTATGGTTGCCGGGGTTCAGCGGGTCCCGGGCTACCACGTACTCCATCAATCGCACCGCTTCTTCCACGAGGCCCAGGTTGCTGGCCAGCCTGGCGGCGAGAGCCATGATGTCCGGGTTCGTCGGCGCGAGGTTCAGGGCCTGCTCGTAGTGCCGCGCCGCAGCCACCATGTCGTTCTCGTGGTGCATCGCGATGTACCCGAGGTAGGCGTGGGCTTCGGCGTTCTCCGAGTCGATAGCCAGGGCACGATTGGCGGCCTCGTGTGCCAGACGGTAGCCCTCGTCGAACGGCAGGAGGTAGGCTCCGGTCTGAAAAGCATAGGTGCCGGCCAGCCCCGCCCAGGCCGTGGAATACTCCGGGTCGATGGCCAGGGCATCGCGATACAGAGCGACCGACTGCTCGAACGCATCGGCCGTGCGCCGGTGGCTCAGCTGGCGGGCCTGCAGATACAGGGCGTATGCCTCTGGATCGGTTGCCTCTAGAGAGGGAGCGTCACCCAGCAGGGTGACCCTCAGCTGTGCCACCACGTCCGCCGCTATGTCGTCCTGGACCTGGAATATGTCGTCCAGCGTACGGTCCCAGCTGTCCGACCACACGTGGAATCCATCATCGGCTCTTATGAGCTGCGCGGTGATGCGGACTTCGTCGCCGTCCTTCCGGACAGAGCCCTCGAGCACGTGTGCTACGTTGAGCCGGTCGGCGATCTCCGGGATCTCCAGGTTCTGGCCCTTGAAGGAGAACGACGACGTGCGGGCGGCCACCTGCAGCTCGGGGATCTGCCCCAGCAGGTTGAGCAGCTCCTCGGTGATCCCGTCCGAGAAATACTCCTGCTCGGGATCGGAGCTCATGTTCACGAAGGGCAGTACCGCAATCGAAGGCACCGGCTCAAAGGCAACCCGGTCGGGCACGATCAGCCAGGCGGTGACGAGGGCGACTGCCGCGAGAAGCATAACGGTCGCCGCACTCTTGCTGCGACGCCATGCCCTGGCGATCGGGCCACTCGCAGCGCCGGGATCCCACAGCGCGCGATAGACGTGCAGAGGCTTCTGGAGGTTCTTGACCGTATGAGGCCCCAGGTCCTCGAACCCCATCTCCACCTTGTTGTGGACCTGGCCGTAAGCATGGTCGGAAACCAGGATCTCTCCGGGGCCGGCCAGCGACTCGATCCGAGCCGCGATGATCACTCCGTTGCCGTAGATGTCGCCGTCCTTGGCGACGATGTCCCCGATCGCGATCCCGATCCGGTACGCGATCCGGCGCTCCAGCGGAACGTCGGCCTCGCGCTCGGCCATTCCCCGCTGGATCTCAGCGGCACACTCAACCGCGTCCACGGCACTGGGAAACTCGGCGAGGAGGCCGTCCCCGGTGCGCTTGACCGTCCTGCCGTGGTGCCGGGCAAGCGCGGAATCGAACAGATCGGACTGAGCGGACTCGTGGCGAGCAAGGGTGTGCGCTTCGTCCAGTTCCATCAGACGCCCGTAGCCGACCATGTCGAGCGCGAAGATCGCGGTCAGCCTGCGTTCCATCCCTGCCTCCAGGGAAGTTGTGGCGCGATGAACGCTCCACTCGTGCGGGGGCCCCTGATTCTACCAACTGCTGTTTGTAGCCGCGACCGTGGGGCTCTGCGCGAGCGGCCTGCTAGGCCAGGTTCATGCGCCGCAGCAGGGCTTCGAACCTCGGGTGAGAACGCAGGTCCCTGAACAGAAACGAGCCCTTGATCCCGTACATGCCTCCACCACGTTCTTCGTAGGCCTGTTCCAGGAAGGTCATGGCCCGCTCGTGGTCGCCGAGTCCGGTGTAAACGTAGGCCATGTGGTACGGTGATACATAGCGCCTCTCGGCCAGGTCCAGCAGCTCCTGCAGCGTCCGCTCCGCCCCCTCGGTATCCCCCGTCATCGCCAGCGCCTGGCCCAGCTGCGCCCGATACATGTCGTTCTCGGGGTAGAGCGACAGCGCGTGCCGAATAGCGGCCACGCCCTTCTCGTGTTGCCCCACCAGGATGTAGGTCCACCCGAGAGTCGTGTGCGCATGCCCGAAGAAAGGCTCCCTCTCCACGAGATCCTGCGCGGCCGGAAGCGCCTCGTCGTACCGTCCGGCTCTGAGAAGGGTCGATACCCGGTCCAACCGGTGCTCCAGCGGGTCGACCTCATGTGCCCGGCCCTGCATCTCCAGCGCCTCGTCGTATCGCTCGAGCGCCCCCAGTAGCCGCCCGTAGAGGTCGAGAGCATCCCCGCTACGAGGATTGATCTCGAGGGCTCGCTTGAACTCACGCTCGGCTCCCTCGTAGTCGAAATCGTGGGAGAACTTGATGAGTCCGAGCATGGTATGCGCCTCCGCCAGATTCGGATCGAGCGCCATTGCCCTGGTCGCAGCCTCGCGCGCCAGTCGGTAGGCCTCGGCCGGCTTGAGGGCGCTGCTGACCACACCCAGCCCGGCCTCTGCGTAGGCGTAGGCGAGGGTGGCGTAGGCCATGGCGTATCCGGGATCCAGGTCGATTGCCTGCTCCAGATACTCGATGGTCCTTCCGAGGTCTTTCTCCGACAGCTGGGTGAGGCCGTGCCGTGCGCGCAGGTACAGCTGGTAGGCTTCCAGGTTCTCGGTGGGTTTGTGGGACAGGCGCGTCTTCTCCTGTGGCGTGAGTTCAGCCTCTAACGCGTCCGCGATCGCCACGGCCACATCCGTCTGAATCGCGAAGATGTCGGAGAGATCCCGATCGTACGTCGCCGACCAGAGATGCCGGTCCGTCGCCGCCTCAATGAGATGCGCGACGATCCTCACTCGCTCGCCAGCCCGCCTGACGCTTCCATCCAGAAGTGTCGCGACCTTCAGTTGTGCTGCAATCTCACTCGCCCCCTGGTCGCGCTGCTTGAACGGCATCACCGAGGTCCGCGAAATCACCTTCAGCCCGCCGATTCGGGACAGCTGTGCGATGACGTCCTCCGTGATCCCATCCGCGAAGTACTCGTTTTCCGGATCGGCGCTCAGATTCAGGAACGGCAGCACGGCTACCGACCGCGGAGCCGCGGGTGCCGGGGCGGGTGCGCCCAAAGCGGATGCGAAATCCAGCAGGGATGGGAAGCGATCGCCCGGATTCGCGGAGAGCGCCTTCGTGAGCGCCGGTTTCAAATGCGCACCACCCCCGGGAAGCGGCCCCATGTCCGGCACGGGCTCGATCATCCGGCTGGCGAGGAGGGCGCGCGCCGTCGGCCCCGCGTGCGGCGGCTGCCCGCTGAGCATCTCGTACAGGACGCAGGCCAGGCTGTACTGGTCGCTGCTTCCGTCCAGCTCCCGCTCCCCGGCCGCTTGCTCAGGGCTCATGTAGCGAGGCGTGCCCACGAGCAGTCCGGTCTGGGTGAGGCGCGCGTCTGCCGCGGCGCTTGCCGCGGCGATCCCGAAGTCCATCAACATGGGAACGCCCTGGTGCAGGAGTATGTTTTCGGGCTTGACGTCCCTGTGGATCACGCCCCGCGAGTGGGCGTGCTCCAGTGCCGCGGCCACATCGCGGACGATCTTCACGGCCTCTTCCAGCGGGATTCTCCCTTCCCGATCCATCTCCTCGCGCAGGGACTCGCCCTCGACCAGGGGCATCACGTAGAACAGGTACGAGTCGGACTCGCCGGAATCGTGCACGGGAAGAATGCCGGGATGATTCAGCCGCGCGGCAACCTGGACCTCCCGCAGGAAGCGATCGGGTCCAATGAGCGAGGCTGGCTCGGGGAGGAGGACCTTGATCGCCACCCTGCGATCGTACTTCGAGTCGTGTGCCTGGTAGACGACGGCCATTCCACCGCGGCCGAGCTCCCGCTCCAGCGTGTAGCGATCGGCCAGTGTGGTGCCTGGCCGCGGATCCCGGGCGGCCGTGTCACCCACCGTAGCGAGCGTCCACGACTTGCAGGTGGTGCCGGGTGTGACCGGCGATCACGAAGGCGAGGGCCCGCACGCTGATCGGGTGACCGCTCGCCGACCCGCGCAGCGCCCAGGCGGGCTCCGGAAAGCCCCGGAACAGCGCCAGGGTCGCATGTCTGATTGCCACCCACTCTTCGACCACGCCCGCCAGGGTGCGATCTTCCGCCCGCATCTCAGGCACATAAGACTGGTCGTCGAAGCCCAGCAGTGGTGTGGAATCCCCCCGTCCGACCCGAAGAGCCCGATAGGCGAAGACGCGCTCGGTGTCCGACAGGTGCCCGATCAGCTCCTTGAGGCTCCACTTCCCCGGGGCGTAACGGTAGTCGCCGCGCGACTCTTCCAGGTCGCCGAATCGGCGGGACACCCCTTCAACCTGGTCTTTGAGCACTTCGACGACCAACTCAGTCTCATCTAGATGCGCCACGTAGCCCGCGAAGGCCGGATCGTACTCGTCCGGCCCGGGTCGGCCCGCGCGTATTTCAGTCATGTCTGCGCCGCCTCATGGGATCCGTTGCCTGGACCGACAATATAATCGCACTCGCACCTCGGGTCGTATGGCCTCCGCTTCGCGGAACCAGCCGCGTCACCCCGTCGGAACCGTCTCCTTCATGGAGTTCCCTCTTCCTCAAACGAGTATTCTCCCGTCCTTGAGTCGAACGTTACCCGGTACGTACCGCTCCGCACGGGCAGGTTCATTCCATGCATGTGGGCCGTGCCGCTGGGGAACACGTCTTCGAGCCTGACCTTCTCGGACGACCACAAGTAGCCTGGTGCATCGATCACGTTTCCCTGTGTTCGGTCGTGGGGCGGTCGGATATCAGGATCGCACCGTCCCACATAGAGTCCAAAAAAACGACGGGAGGCAAGGCTCGATGCACTGCGCCGCGGCGCGCAGTGCGACTGCGTGGCCGGTACCGGGGGGGGCACGTCGGTTCGGATCAGGGAACGCTGCGCAACTCCAGGTTCCCGTTCACTGTGCTCAGGGCCAGGTTCGAACCACCGTCTCCGAGCGTGCCGGTCCACTGACCGGGCGCCGGGTTCGCCAGCAGGAAATCGGAGTTCATGGTCCCGTTGACCGTGGCGGCGTTCACGCTGGCGTCGATTCCCGCTGGAACCCTGAGCGTCACGTTCCCATTTACCGTGGTGAACGCGAGGGCCCGATCCGGCGACTCGTCGCCGATCGTGACTTCCACGTTCCCGTTCACCGTCACTGCTTCCGCCAGGTCCGTCGTGGAGATCTGAGCGTCGCCGTTGACCGTGAAGCCTATGACTTCGCTCTGCACGGCCGTGGCACGCACGTTCCCGTTCACCGTCCACTCGCTCAGCCGGACCCCCTCCGGCACCTGTACAGCGAAGGTCACCACCACATCGTTGTCACGCACGGTCATCTGCCCGCCGCCCGGAACGCACTCGTTGTCTGGCTCACCGGACACATCCGGGTACATCGCGCAGATCGTCACGCCCCCGGCATGAGAAACCACCTCGAACGTGACGCTCGACTCGGGGCTGTTGTTCCCGTTCTTGTCGGCACTGACCCGGGCGGTGCCGTCGGGAGACGCGGTCGCCAGGATCGAACCGTTGACTCCGCGGATCTCGAGGGTCTCCCCCGCCTGCATGTCCGCGCTCCAATCCAGGTCCTGCAGGCCATCTCCGGGATCGGTGGGAGAGTCATCGCTGCAGGCGACCAGCAAGGCGCACGACAGCACGACGGCACAGGCGGTGGGAAGGGTACGTGATCTCATCTTCGCATCCCGTCTTGGAGCGGCGTGGGCCGCGCCATTCGCGGCCCGTAAGACATAGTAGGGAGGATCCGGAGAAAAGTTTCGGTGCCGTGCGGCGGGCGAGCCGGCAGAGCCTCAGTCGCGTCCCAGCCGAACCACCTCGATCCACTCGCGATCAGGCAGATCGTGCCGCTTCACGACAGCGGCCTCGCCGAGGACTGCCGAGATCTCCCCCACGTACGCATCCCACTGCGCACGATCGGGCTCGAACACGCGGTTGCCGTACGCGATGATCCAGGTTCGGCTCCCGGGTCCGGGGGCGACAGAAGAGGGACCAGGAGCCCACAGCACCGGGCCGGGAGCGTGGCTCAGGATCTGGAAGTGAATGCGTCCACCCATGCCCACGAACGCCCAGTAGCGGGGCGCGAGACCGGAATTATCATGGCTCGCGTACACCAGCCAGCGATCGCCGGGTGCCGCCTCCTGGCTCAACTCTGAAATGACGTCACGCACGATGACGTCGGCCTCGGAGTGGTAGGGCCTGGCCACGTCCCGTGCGATCCCGGCGATGACGACCACGAGAAAGGGGAGCACCGCGATCGGGATGGCCCGGACCGTCCGCCTCGTCCCCAGCACCTTCCGAAGCACGCATACGATGCCCGTGCCGATCAACAGACAGGCGGCCGGAGCCAGGTGCTGCGCGACGCGGGCACTCGCTCCGTACGGGTACTTGTGCAGCGCCGCGGCCAGGAACATCAGGGGGAGTGGACTCAGGAGAAGTAGCAGCGCGGCGCGGCGCGTGCGCCACAGTACGACCCCTCCGGCCACGGCCAGCAGAAACGAGACGGTACTCCCACCCGAATGACCTCCGTTCGGGTAGGCCAGCATCATCCCGGTGTGTACGTCCAGTGCCCACAACGGGATCTTCCACGGCTCGGACATGGGCGGAAAGCCGGCGCTCCAGTACGAAGCCGGCGCCGCGGCGCGCTGGCCGCTTCCCGCCAGCACGTACATGGCCAGGAAGCTCGCCACGATCACCGCTCCGACCGCCAGTATACGGCCCCACGGGCGGCGCCCATCGGCACCCGACCCGTCCGCGAGCAGCCACAGGCAAGCTCCGCCGCTGACGAAGATCGACGGATACGACAGCCAGGCGGAAGCCGCCGCGGTCAGGCCGAACACCACCCAGCGTCCGGTTGCCCGGGGCCGCTCGTGCAGTGCCCAGGCCGCGAGCAGGATTGCCAGCGCGAGAAGCAGGTCCAGGCTGTAGGGCTTTACCTCAGCGGCGTATCGAGTCGGGTAGAACGAGGCGGCAAACACGGCCAACGACAGAAGCGCCGACCGGTGGTCGAGCAACTTTCGGCTCAGCTTCCAGAACAGCACGACCGCAGCGGCGCCGGCCAGGAACGGAACGAGCCGCAGGACCGGCTCGGTGAATCCAAGCAGCCTCGTCGCCCCCAGCTCCAGCCACAGGAAGCCGGGCGGTGCGACCTGCCCGTAGTCCAGAGTGGAGAGAAGCTCACGGAAGGAGCGGTCGTAGAAATTGACTGCCAGCATTCCCTCGTCGCCCCACATTGGAAAGACGAGGGTGTAGCGAACGGCTCGCCAGACCAGCGCGGCGAACATGAGAATCAGGCCCCAGTTCGCCAGAGTCGACCGACTGCGTCCGGGCACGATCGCCGAGTTCACAGAAGCAATCTCACGGCCGGCAGGAGCCGTGGTCCGGCGCTAGCGGTAGTTGCCGAACGTCAGCTCGACTCCGTAGTCCTGTTCCCGCAGCCAGGCCATGACTTCCTGCAACGTGTCCTTCGACGGCGCGACGATCCTGAGTTCATCGCCCTGGATCTGGACCTGCACCTTCTTGAAGCCCTCTCCGCGCACGTCCTTCGAGATCCTCTTGCCGGTCTCCTGGTCGATCCCCTGCTTGAACCCGATCGTCTGCCGGGCTCGACCGAGCGAGCCTTCCTCGACCTTGCTCTCGTCGAGGTTCTTCAGCGGGACCTTCCGCTTGGCCAGCTTCTCCCGCAGGATCTGGCCCAGCGCCTGCAACCGGTACGTGTCATCCGCCTCCAGAGCGACCGAAGCAGCGGCCCGGTCGAACTGCATGGTGCAGTTCGTGCCTTTGAAGTCGTAGCGCTGCGCGACCTCCTTGTGGGCCTGGTTGACCGCGTTATCCACTTCCTGGAGATCCACGCCGGTGCTCACATCAAACGAGCTGGTCTTGGCCATGATTCGTATTCGCGTCTCGAGTTCAGGTGGTATCGGGCGGCACAATGTACGGACCGATGATGGCTCCGACCAACGGACGGACCGTTGACGGACAGGGGCCACGGGGTTTCTGTGGGGTCGATTACATGAACTTGACCGAGGAGGCTCCTTGATCGAATTACGCCGCGCCCTTTCCATAGCCGTCGTCCTTTCCGTCCCTGCCCTCACTTCGTGCCAGCCGGCCGACCAGGCCCAGGCATCCGCTGACGAGATGGAGGTTGCCGGGACGCCCGCACCCGACGCTTACGTCGTGGACTACGTGGCCCGCGACTACGCCTTCGTCGGGCCGACGGAGATTCCGTCCGGTTGGGTCACGATGCGCATGGCGAACGAGGGGCTCGAGCATCACTTCATCTACCTCACCCTCCTTCCCGAGGGTAAGACGATCGAGGATTACGCCTCGGACGTGGGCCCGGCATTTGGCGAGGCCTGGGAAGCGCTGCAAGCCGGTGCGGTGGACAAGGCCGGTGCCGGAGCGATGCTCGGGCAGGCGCTCCCCGAGTGGTATGCGTCAGCTGCCTATATGGGCGGGCCCGGACTCGTGGCCCCCGGCAGGACCGCGCAGGCCACGATGCATCTCGTCCCGGGCAACTACGTGATGGAGTGCTACGTGAAGACGGCCGATGGCGTGTTTCACGTCATGCTGGGCATGGCGATGCCGCTGACGGTTACGGAAGAGAAGTCAGGTGGTGTGCCGCCCAAAGCCGACTATGCGATTACTCTCTACAACTCTAAGATCGATGTGGAAGGCACGCCCCGGGCTGGTCGGCAGACCATAGCGGTCAACTTCGATGATCATCCCGCGGCCGGACTCGGTAACGACGTTCACGTGGTCCGCCTGGAGGAGGGAACCGACCTGGACGAGGTCATCCAGTGGATGGACTGGATGAACGTGGACGGCCTCCAAGCACCATCACCGGCCGCTTTCGTGGGCGGTGTCCACGAGATGCCCGCCGGGCATACGGCGTTCTTCACGGTGGATCTGGAGCCGGGGCGGTACGCCTTCATCGCGGAATCCGGAGCCTCTCTTGGGATGGTCGAGGAGTTCACGGTCGAATAGTCGCTCAGGGTGCATCGATCCCGAGAGCCCACACTCTTTGGCTCTCGGGATCTGGCCCCCGCCGGGCCGTGATCGCGACCGGTGCGCCCCGTCGGATCAACCCACCTTCCGCCGGTTCGGCGTGGATGAACAGCCCGCTCGCGTTCACCGTATCCAGAGCCACCACCCCCTCGAGATCGCCGATCTCACCGTAGCGCGGCCCGGTTCCGGCTGCGGAGTCGTCGAAGGACAGAGCGATGTCCGCCTGGATCGGGGCAACCCCTTCCAGAACGACGTTTCCACCCTGCACGAGTATCGAGTAGTCCACGGATCGATTCATCGGCAGGCTGTCGTAGGCCGCCGCGTCCTCGTGGTCATACCGCTCGCTCGCGATGCTTTCGAATGCGCTAAGCAGAGCCACGGTGTTGAGGCGCCGCAACTCCTGCTTCTGCCTGTCGTTCGGGAGAATGCCGCTCTCGATCAGCACGGTACTCGTGCCCCAGGCCTGCATGTTGTCCCCGAAGGCCCGAGGCGAGTAAGCGTCGTCGTAGCGGGCCATTCTGGCTCCGAGGTCGGGCTCCAGCGCGGCCGCGATCGCGGCCGCCACACCGCGCGCTCTCTGACGGACCGACCCCCAGGAACGCTCCTCGTCCGCGGCGGGCGCCAGCAGCGCGATCGCCACGAGCGGCCCGTCGGGTCCGGCGGTGTGCATTCCCTGGTCGTGCAGGTTGAACCCGAAATCCGCCTGCAGCGAATCGCGTATGCTCTTGAGGATCCTGCCCTCGGGAGTGGCCGTGCGGCGTGCGTCCCGGTTGATGTCGATCCCTACGGCGTTCTCCCGGATGAAGCGCTCGGCACCGTCCGGGTTGAGCATCGGGACCATCACGATGGTGAGTCGTGCGGCCAGGCTCGCACGAAGTGTGTCCGACTCGGGCGCCGAGGCGAACCAGTGGATGATGTCCGCCAGGGACATGGTCGCTGCGGACTCGTTACCGTGCATCTGGGACCACAGGAGGACCGTAGTCGGGCCGGAACCCGCGGTGACGGCCTTGATGGCTCGCCCTTCGACGGATTCACCAAGACCGGTGACCCGGATGCGATCCGAGCGCAGCGCCGCTGCGAGGCTCCCCCAGTACTCCTCGTGAGAAAAACGCCGTTCGTCCAGTCCATCCACTCGGTAGAGCTCCGCCACTTCGAGCGCTTGCGAGCGGCAGCAGGGTTCCTGCGCCTGGACCAGTGACGCCAGCAGCAGCAACGGGCCGGCCGACCCGCACGCCGTTCTCATGACCCTTTTCAGCATTCTCTCTTCCCTCTCCATA